>JAFDYG010000536.1 GCA_018267545.1 Bacteroidota bacterium | reverse complement strand
TCGCCTACCTTGAAATCCTTGACGCTGCTGCCGATGCGGCTGATACGGCCGACGATTTCGTGGCCGGGGACCATCGGGAAGACGGCGCCGCCCCATTCGTCGCGGGCCTGGTGGAGGTCGGAGTGGCATACGCCGCAGTAGAGGATATCGATTACGACGTCGTGTGCGCCGGGTTCGCGGCGGTCAAAGGAAAAGGGTGTCAAAGGGGGAGTCGGCGATTGTGCGGCATAAGCTTTTGCTGCAATCATAAAAACGTTTTAGTGTGATGTGTGTGATAGGAGAACTGGTGCAGCCTAAAGGTAAAGGATGTATTTTAACTAATCCAAATGTTAGTTGGGTGCAGTTGGGTTTATTGGTCGAAGTGGTTGCTCCAGCCTTCGTCTTTGAGGCGGTCGACTTTGGCGAGGACTTCGGCTTCAAGCTTTGATTTATAGGAGGCGACTCGTTTGGCGATGGCAGGGTCGAAGGCGCCGATGATGGAGCCTGCGAGGATGCCTGCGTTTTTGGCGCCGTTGAGAGCGACGGTGGCGACGGGGATACCGCCGGGCATCTGGAGGATGGAGAGGATGGAGTCCCAGCCGTCGATGGAGTTGGAGGATTTGACGGGGACGCCGATGACGGGCAGGGGGGTGAGGGAGGCGACCATGCCGGGGAGGTGGGCTGCGCCGCCGGCGCCGGCGATGATGACTTTGAGGCCGCGTTCGGCGGCTTTGGTGGCGTATTCGACCATGCGGACGGGGGTGCGGTGGGCGGATACGACGGTGAGCTCGTATGGGATGTTAAATTCTTCGAGCATGTCGGCGGCGGCCTTCATGATGGTGAGGTCGCTGTCGCTGCCCATTATTATTCCTACCAGTGGAGTCATAGCTATTTGCTGATTACTTTTAGTGTGTTCTTGATCTTGTGGGCCTTGTAGACCAGGTCTTGTTTTTCGCGGCTGATGATGGTGACGTGTCCCATCTTGCGGCCGGCCTTGGTGTCTTTCTTACCATAGATGTGTACGAAGACGTTGTCCATCTGGAGGACTTCGTCGAGGCCTTCGTAGTGGGCTTCGCCGTTGCTGCCTTCTGCGCCTACGAGGTTGACGATGGCGCCGGGCAGGATGGGGTCGGTGTTGCCGAGGGGATAGCCCAGGATGACGCGCCAGAGCATGTCGAACTGGGAGCTGTAGTTGGCTTCGATCGTATGATGGCCGCTGTTATGGACGCGCGGTGCGGTTTCGTTGACGTATACTTCGCCTGTTTTGGTCACGAATAATTCTACGGCGAAGATGCCGGGGCTTTTTAGGTCTTTAACGACGCGCAGCGAGATGGCTTCTACTTTCCAGAGGATGGACTGCTGCAGCTCGGCCGGGCTGATCTGGTAGTCCAGCAGGTTGAGGCGTTGGTCGAAGACCATGTCAACCGGGGGGTAGATGGCTGTTTCTCCTTTTTCGTTTACGGCGATGATCTGGGCGATTTCCTTGTCGATGATGACCATCTTTTCGAGGACGCCGGGGGCGTCGAACGCCAGGTTGATGTCATCCTTATGACGGATGACCTGGACGCCTTTGCCGTCGTATCCGCCCTGGCCGATCTTATGGACGGCGGGGAGGAAGTCGTCCTTTTTGCGGACGTCTTCCCGGTTTTCGGTGATGATATATTCGGCCGTCGGGATGCTATGTTCGGTGTAGAATTTCTTCTGGGTGATCTTGTTCTTGATGGTCTTCAGGGCGGAGGGTTTGGGGTAGATCTTTACGCCTTCGGCCTCGAGCTTCTCCAGGGCTTCTTCGTTGACGGATTCGATTTCGATGGTGAGGGCCTGGAGGCCTTTTCCGAAGTTGTAGACGTCGTCGAAATTGCGGATGTCTCCTTTTACGAAATGGTGGCAGAGATGGGCCGCGGGGCTATGCTCGTCGTTTTCGAGGACGAAGGTTTCGACCGGATAGTTGGCAGCTGCCTGCAATAACATTCTCCCGAGCTGTCCGCCGCCTAGAATACCTACTTTGATCATGGTCGATTATTTGGCCGAAGATATATAAAAAGAGTTGTGTGGGCGGAAAAATACGGTATCTTTATCGTTGAGAATTATGCGTCCGGATTACTCCCATAAGATTTTCGGCGACAAGCGATTGTGTCATTTCTTCCTGACCAGGGCGTTGGTTCGGGAAGCTGTCTCAGGCCTTTAATACCCCTCTCTTACTGACCCGACCGGGTGAATTTCTTTCTTCATTTAAAAAATTCTAATATGTCTATTGCTCCCGCAACCGAGACTCGTAAGGCGTCTTCTTCGGACGTCGATTTTCTGCCTTTACAGGGCACTGATTATGTTGAATTCTATGTTGGCAACGCCAAGCAAGCTGCTCACTTTTATAAGACCGCATTTGGATTTCAGTCTGTCGCTTATTCCGGTCCGGAGACTGGGGTGAAAGAGCGGGTGAGCTATGTCGTCAGGCAGAACAAGCTGACCTTTGTTTTTACCACGGCGCTGGTGCCCGATCATCCGATTGCGGAGCATACGCATCTGCATGGGGATGGGGTGAAGGTGCTGGCGCTGCGTGTCGATGATGCGACGGGCGCCTGGAAGGAGACGACGTCCAGGGGTGGGAAGAGCTATATGGAGCCGACGACCCTGGCGGACAAATGGGGCGAGGTGATTCTGAGCGGGATTCATACGTATGGGGAGACGGTACATCTATTTATCGAAAGGAAGAACTATACAGGGGCGTTTATGCCGGGTTTCAGGGAGTGGAAGAGCGGCTACAATCCGCCGTCGACGGGGCTTCTGTATGTGGATCACTGTGTGGGAAATGTGGGTT
>JAFDYG010000535.1 GCA_018267545.1 Bacteroidota bacterium | reverse complement strand
GGGCGGGTGCTACGGTCGATGCCGTCTTTTTTCTGACCAACTATTTGGGTGTGCTGGGTATCGAAGCGATCAAAAAATTACAGATTCGTGTACCCGAGCAATTGGCTGTCTTGTGTTTCGACGACAATGACATCTTCCGTCTTTATACTCCCACTATCTCCGTTATACGTCAGCCGATCGAATCGATCGGTCAGCGGGCCATGCTTTCATTGATCGAGCGTTTGAAGCATTCCGGCGAGGAAGCCGCTCCTGAAAATACTCCCGTCAGATTAACGGCAGACCTGGTTGCAAGAGAATCTATTTAGCATTTTTTAGCTGGGTATATAAATAATAATCTTCTAGTTGTGTACAATTTGTATGACTGGAAGATTGTTATTTATTATATTTACAATAAGATTCTCATTTGCACCTAACCAATACTAACAACGGCTTACTGTCCTCGGTACGGCTACCTAAACCAGGCTTCTGATGGCAGCGGAAAAAAACTACAATGCGCAGCAGCTCCTTCGGCAAATCGCTGACAGGAATGAACGTGCCTTCCGCACATTATTCGATCAGTACAAGGATCGACTCTTCCATTATATATATGGTATCGTAAAGTCAAAGGAAGTGACCGAAGAATTGGTCATGGACGTCTTTTTAAAAATTTGGCTGGGTAAAGAGGTCGTCAACCAGATCGAGAACTTCGATGCCTTTCTTTTCCGGGTTGCCTATAACAAGTCCATCGATTTTTTAAGAAAGGCGGCAAAGGACCATCAGTTCCGGGATCTATTATGGAAGGAAGGCCAGTTTGCCAATGGACCCAGCGCCGATCAGCAGGTAATTACCCGTGAATACGAACGCGTACTGCGCGAAGCTCTCTTGAAACTGTCGCCTCAGCGCAGGCTGGTCTATCACCTGAGCCGGGAAAAAGGTTTTTCCCACCTGGATATCGCCCGGCAGCTCCAGCTCTCTAAACACACTATTAGTAATCATATTGTTGAATCACAGCGATTTATACGTTCCTACCTCATTCGCCAGCTCGATATCGTGGCCCTCTTCCTGGTGTTATTCTTCTCTTCGCTTTAGAAAATTAAATAAATGTTAATGCGGATTAGTTGTTGCTTTCAAAACTAACGTCTTATAGAAAGTAACCATTAGTCGGACTGCACCATGAGAAGTTTTCCCGATAATGACAGGCTCCAATACCTGTTAGAAAAATATACGAACAATACCTGCTCCCGGGAGGAGATGGAGGAATTGTTCCTGCTGATCGGGCAGGAGGATGACACCTCACTGCAGTCCGTGCTGCAGACTCATTGGGATAAGGCCAGTCATTTGGAACAGGCGCCTGGGGTGAGCTGGGACCGGCTTTATGGGTCGATGCTCGCTCAGTCGCAATACCTGGAACGAACTGTGCCTCCTCTGCAGTATCGTCGCAGGCGGAGAGTCAGGCGTGTCGCCGTCGCCTTGGCCCTGCTGTTAATTTTCTCTGGAGCCGCTCTGCATTTCTGGCCTAAGCCATCGAAGGCGATGCCGGTTGCCGCCCCGGTCGTTTCGAGATTTAAGAATGAAGTTCAACCCGGAGGCAATAAGGCGATACTCACCTTATCCGATGGATCTTCGATCGTTTTGGACAGCGCAGGAGATGGCACGCTCAGCATGCAAGGGAATACAAAAGTTCTCAAGCTGGCGGGCGGAAGGCTGGCTTATCAAACCGGTGGTCGTACAGACGCCGGAAATACTCCATTATATAATACGATCTCCACGCCGAAGGGCGGGCAATACCAGGTGGTCTTACCGGATGGCAGCAAGGTTTGGCTGGACGCTACTTCCTCTATTCGCTTTCCTACGTCCTTCGATGAGAAGGAGCGCCAGGTGGAGCTGAGCGGGGAAGCTTATTTTGAAGTCGCGGCCAATCCGCAGAAACCTTTTATCGTTTCGGTCGTTTCGAAACAAAAGAACGGGTCGTCTGAGCTGCAGAAAATAGCCGTATTGGGCACCCGGTTCAACGTAATGGCTTATGAGGATGAAAATGTGGTAAAAACGACTTTGCTGGATGGTGCGGTATCGGTCGCGGGGCGAAGCGAAACCCAAACCGGAGGAATAAAGCTTCAACCAGGAGAACAAGCACAGCAGATACGCAGCGAATCGTCGAATATAAGTGTCGTCAGTGATGTAGACGTCGATGCCACCGTTGCCTGGAAGAATGGCTATTTCAATTTCAATAGGGCCGATATTCATACGATCATGCGTCAGCTTTCCCGTTGGTACGACGTAGAGGTGGTTTACCAGGGAAGTGGGTCGGGAAAAGAGTTTTGGGGTGGGATGCAAAGAGATCTGCCGCTGACAGCAGTATTCCGAATCTTAGAGAAGAGTGGGGTAGAGTTTAGTATCGATGGAAAGAAGGTCATGGTTAATTTGTGAGTCACCATATCTCCATAAAAACCCAGCTAAATGCTTTATTACTTAACCAAACATTGTAAAAAAATGCATCGGATTGCTATTCCTAAACCAGGGTCCCCCAGGCCAGGGTTATTGCCAAAAGCTATGAGAGCGATGAAATTGATTGCTGTCATGCTATTCGGAGCTTACCTCCAGGTGAGCGCCGGCGTTTTTTCGCAAAACATTACTATCTCCGGCAGGAACGTGTCTTTGCAAAAGATCTTTTCTGCTATCAACAAACAGGCCGGCTACATGGTCTTTTGTGATTACAGTATTATCAAGGATGCCAAAAAGGTAGATATCAGTGTCAAGGATGCTTCGGTACAGGTCGTACTGGACGCATGTCTGAAGGACCAGTCGCTAAGCTATGAGATCGTGGACAAGACGATCGTCATCGCTCGCGCAAAAGTTGTCGCGGCTCCGGAAGTGACTCCTCCTCCTCCTCCGATCGATGTCCACGGACGTATCACCAACGAAAAGGGTGAAGCGGTCCCGGGGGCTACTGTTGCCGTAAAAGGCTCCAGCAAGGTAACGGCCTCCAACGACAATGGGGAGTTCGACCTTCGCGGGGTAGACGACGCGGCCACGCTGGTTATTACCAGTGTCGGCTATGAAAGACAAGAATTTAAGATCGGCGGACAAACTACAGTAGCCATCCAGCTGAAGATCGGCGCTGCCGGACTTGGTGAGCTGGTGGTGACTGCCCTCGGTATCTCCAAGGAAGAGCGCAAGCTCGGCTATGCGGTTTCGACGGTAGGAGCGGATCAGCTCAACAAAGCCCGCGAAACCAACGTAGCTCTTTCTCTTTCCGGTCAGGTGGCCGGTCTGACGGTACACGGTGCTTCCGGCGGCCCCGGCAGCAGCGCGCGTATCCTGCTTCGCGGCATGCCCAGCATGAACTCCGGCGGTTCTCCGCTCTTCGTTATCAATGGAGTACCCATGGATAACTCCCAGAGAGGTTCGGCCGGTGAGTGGGGCGGTTCCGATAACGGCGACGGTATCGGCAATATCAACCCGGACGATATCGAAACGATGACAGTTCTGAAGGGTCAGGCTGCTTCGGCTCTGTATGGCGCACGCGCCAGCAACGGGGTCATCCTGATCACGACCAAGAGCGGTAAGAAAGGTGACCCGCTGGTCGAATACAACATCAACTCACAGTGGGACAAGGCCATTAACTTCACTGACTTCCAATATCAATACGGTCAGGGAACACAGGGTGTCAAGCCGACCGATGCAACTTCGGCTCTGACCTCCAATCGTCTGAGCTGGGGTTCGAAGCTGGATGGCAGCCCTACCATTCAATACGATGGTAAGACTTACGCTTACTCGCCGGTGAAAGACAATATTTCGACTTTCTACCGGACGGGCACTTCGCTGACGAATACCGTATCCGTGGCAAATGCCTCTGACAGAGGAAGCTTCCGGCTTTCGGCTTCGTCGCTGGACAACGCCAGCATCGTCCGTAACAGCGGCGTCGATCGTAAAACTCTCAACCTGAACGTGACGCAGAAAATAACGGACAGACTGAGCGCAACGGCCGTCATCAGCTACTTCGATCAGCAGGACAGGAACAGGCCTCAGCTGAGCGATGGACCTGGCAACCCCAACAACTTCGCCTTCCTGGCCACGAATGTCAGCAACAGCATCTTCAAACCCGGTAAGGACGCCAACGGGAATGAGGTGGTGTTCAGCGACGACAACTACGTGACCAACCCCTGGTTCGCAGTGAACAACTGGATCAACAATGTGGGCCGCAAACGCCTGATCGGCGCCGTCTCCGCCAAGTATAACTTTACGGACTGGCTGTACGCCATGACCCGCGTAGGCTATGACAGGCAAGACGACCGGGTACTCAATGTCACTCCCACTGGTACGAACTACACCATCAATGACCAGAAACAATCCGGTCAATTCAACGGTCTGACTACTACGAATACGTATGAGCTCAACCTGGATGGTCTGATCGGCGTATCGCACAAGATTACCGACGACCTGAAGTTCGACGCTACCCTGGGTGGTAATATCCGGAAGAACCAGTACGAATATGTTCAGAACAGAGGCGGTCAGTTCATTATCCCCTTCCTGTACACGCTGAACAACGCCATCAACCCCGACAAGAGCTACTTCTTCTATAAGAAAGAAATACACTCCGCTTTCTATACGGTCGATTTCAACTACAAGGACTTCCTGCTGTTGAATACGACGGGTCGTTTGGATGAGTTCTCTACACTGCCGGCCAACAACCGCAGCATCTTCACGCCTTCGGTTTCGGGTGGTTTCGTGTTCTCCAAGTTCCTGGATGCACCGGCGCTTAGCTTCGGTAAACTGCGTGCCGCTTATGCACGTACCAGCGGTGAGCCGATCGGCGGTCCGAACAATACCAATAGCGGGGCTTATACGACCACTTACTATAATTCGGTCGGTAATACGATCAACGGTACGCCCATCGGTCTGCTGAACGGCGCACAGAACGGTCTGCGCGACAATATGCCGGTACTTCCCAACCTCTTCCTGAAGCCCTTTACGCTGTCGGAACTCGAGTTCGGTACTGAGCTGAAGTTCTTTGGCAACCGCCTGGGTGTAGACTTCGATTACTTCACCCGCAAAACAAAGAACGAGATCGAGAACGCCAACCTGAGCATGTCTACGGGATATACCTCCACCCTGGTCGGTACGGGTTCTACCAAGAATACCGGTGTCGAGCTCCAGATCACGGGTACGCCCATCAAGACAAGAGACTTCACCTGGAACATCTCTTTCAACTATACGCACGTCAAGAACAGGATTCTGCAAACGGATCAGGCCAACAACAGTCTGAACCAGGGTGCTTATCGTCCGCTGAACGCCGTTACTGCCTTTGTCGTAGGTCTTTCCGGTCCTCAGATCATGGCTTATGATTATGTGCGTGACACCAAGGGTAATATGGTCGTGAATGCCGACGGTACGCCAGAAAGGACTACGCTTCAGTCTCCTTTTGGCGGAGTATTGCCTACCGATTATGGCGGTCTGCGGAACGACTTTACCTATAAAGGCATCAACCTGTCGTTCCTGATCGACTACAACTACGGCAATAAGATCCTTTCCGCTACCAGCTACTATGCACTGTACCGCGGTCTGGATAAACGCACCCTGCCGGGTCGTGAAGGTGGAATCACCACGGGTGTGCTGGATAACGGCACTACCAATACCACGGCGGCCAGCGCCCAGAAT
>JAFDYG010000534.1 GCA_018267545.1 Bacteroidota bacterium | reverse complement strand
GCCTGCTCGGCGGAGTCGTATTCGCCAACGCCCAATCCTTCACCGAACCCGAAACGAACCGATTCCAATACATCGCCCCCGGTTACGGCGCCGGCCTCCGCATCAAGCTCAACAAATTTTCCCGGACCAATCTCTGTATCGACTATGGCTGGGGCACCCACGGCTCCGGCGGTTTTTTTGTCAACCTCGGTGAAGTTTTCTAAACCGGGCGGAGCCCGGTTCCAATAATTAGCCATAACTTCCATACATGAGAAAGCCCTTAACCACCATCCTACTGCTGCTGGCCTGCATCACCACGCAAGCCCAAAAATCCTCGCGCGAAGACAAAAACGGCTGGATCTACATCCACCTCGAAGGCACGCCCAAAGAAATCGGCTACCAGCACGGCTCCCTCCTCGCCACCGAAATCGACGACCTCCTCAACACCTTGCAATACTACCTGCCCCACCAAACCGGTAAAGACTGGGCCTTCTACCGCGAAGCGGTAGAAAAAATGTTCTGGAAGAAAATCGACAAAGAATACCAGGAAGAACTCCAGGGCATCGCCGACGGCCTCAAAGCAAAAGGCTTCAACTACGACGCCATCGACCTCGTCGTCCTCAACGCCAACATCGAACTCGCCCAATATTATGTGCCCTGGCTCGCCGACAAAGCCCACCCCGGCTCCGCCGACAACAAAGCCCCCGGCAACTGCAGCGGCTTCATCGCCACCGGCTCCTACACCGCCGACGGACTGATAGCCATCGGACACAACAACTGGACCGACTACATCCTCGGCGAACGCTGGAACGTCATCGCCGACATCGTCCCCGCCAAAGGCAATCACATCATTATGGACTGCATGCCCGGCCTCATCCACAGCGGCGATGACTTCGTCGTCACCAGCGCCGGCATCCTCATCACCGAAACCACCATCACCGGCTTCAAAGGCTTCGACGAGCACGGCATCCCCGAATTCGTCCGCGCCCGCAAAGCCGCCCAATACGCCAACAGCATCGACGACTTCGTCCGCATCATGACCAAGGGCAACAACGGCGGCTACGCCAACGACTGGCTCGTCGGCGACACCAAGACCAATGAGATCGCCCGCCTCGAGCTGGGCCTCAAAAACTTCAAAGTATGGCGCACAAAAGACGGCATCTACACCGGCTCCAACTTCCCCAGCGACCCCAATCTCATCGCCGAAGAAACTACCTTCAAAACAAGCGACAGCACCAACTCCCCCAACAGCCGCAAACGCCGCTGGGAATCCCTCACCAATAATTACAAAGGAAAGATCGACGCCGAAACCGGTAAAACCATCGAAGGAGACACCTACAACGAACTCACCAACGCCAAAGAAGCCAGCCGCTGTGTCATCGCCGGCCGCGTCGACACCGACCCCAAAGGCTGCCCCGAATGGAGCTGGCCCCCCTTCTACCCCGGCGGCACCGTACAGGGCAAAGTCACCACCGCAGCCCTCGCCAAAGACCTCAAGTTCTGGGCCCACATGGGCAACCCCAATGGCGAAGACTTCCTCGCCGCCCCTTTCTTCCAGCTCCACCCCGAATTCCAGTGGCAGGCCAAATACCTCCACGACATGAAATCCAACCCCTGGACCCTCTTCGAGGCAAAAAAATAGGCTCCCCGCCTCGCCCCGTTACCCCCAAAAATCATCGGCCCCGCCAACCCGCGGGGCCTTCTCATTTTCCCACCCTTCATCAGTGTGCAAATCGATAATTTTAATAGTTACTCAATTGCAACACCTTTAAACACATCTTATGACAAATTCGATTCAATCCGCAATAATAGCAGAAGAAACAATCGTCAGTAAAATTTATCAGATTAGAGGCAAAAAGGTCATGTTAGACCGTGATCTTGCAGACCTGTATGGCGTAGAAACCAGAACCCTCAATCAAGCCGTTAGACGTAATGAAAAACGTTTCCCAGACGATTTCATGTTTCAATTAACAATCAACGAGTTAGAAAATTGGAAATCACAATTTGTGATTTCCAATTCCAATAAGGAAAAGATGGGACTTCGAAAGCTGCCCCTGGCTTTTACTGAACAAGGTGTAGCTCAGCTATCAAGTGTATTAAATAGCGAAACTGCTATAGAAGTCAATATTCAGATCATCCGAACTTTTACCAAGATGCGGGAATTGCTATTAGCGCATAAGGATATATTGATCAAACTGGAAAAGATGGAAAAGAAAATGATAAAACAGGGAGGCAAACTCCAGAAGCATGACCAGGATATACACCTGATCTTTGAATCTCTTAAGCAACTTCTCAATCCTCCTCAAGAACCGCGCCCCCGAATAGGCTTCCGAAGAAAAGGCGAACACGATTAAAAATAAAAAAGGGCAACGTGCCGGTGGGTCTAAACCGTACGTTGCCCTAACTTGATGTGACAGGCTTTATGCCAATGTCTTAATTAAACTTTACTCTTTAGTTGGTTAATCACAGGAAGTAAGAAGGTGAGGGTGCAGTTAAAAGTCATTGATTAGCCACAAAATACGTACCACAAAACCCTTAATATCCCTAAAAACCCAAAATCCTGCGCTAAATCTTGATCCTAATCACGGCCATTGAATGCCCGCCAAGCACCGGGGTCATTTTATTACCCTGCAAGAGCATCGCGCTTTCCGTCGGGCTTACAGCCGTCGGCGCATCCAAACTATTCACATCTTCCAACCCCGCTTTCAAGACCGTCATCGTCCCCTTCCCTGTCTTTTTCTTACCTCCCAGCAAAGAAATCACCGGCCTCACTTCCCCATCCCCCGCATTCACCAATTTCACGATCAGCTCCCCCGTCCCATTATCCAAACAAGCTGAACCATACAATCCCCCCTGCCCAGTCAAAGTCTCCCCACCCTGGGTCAGCGGCACTACCACCGAGCCCCTGTTATTCGCAAACAGCTTCTGTACATAATAATCCGGCGTCCCATAAGACCGCAGATTGTCAAACCAAATCAGATCAGGCGTCCACTGCCATCCTTCCACATGCGCAAACAACGGCGCATACGACGCCATTTGCACCACATCCGCATTCCGCTCCAATCCCGTCATAAATGCGGCCTCCGAAATCGCCGAACGCCAGTTGTTCTTGTTGTTTACCGATACTACCTTATCACTCTGCGCCGCATATTCCCCGGCGAAAATCCTCGGTCCCGACCGGTCATAGTTGTCATACCGCTTCGCCTGCTGAAGAAACCATTCCGGATTACGATAATAATGCTCGTCTAATATATCGGCGTGCATCTTCCGTAACGTATCGTTCAAAAAGTCGAACAGCTCCCCATCCGGATTCGGCCCGACACTGTTGACAAGCCGCACATCCGGATAACGCGCCTTGATCGCCGCCGAAAACACTTTATATCGCTCCACATACTGCGGCCCCCACTGCTCATTCCCCACACCCATCATCTTGAGATGGAACGATTCCGGATGCCCCATCGACGCCCTCAACGCCCCCCACTTCGATGACACCGGCCCATTCGCAAACTCGATCAGGTCCAACGCATCCTGGATATAAGGGTCGAGGCCCTCCACCGGCACCACCTCCGCCGTATTGAACTGACAGGCCATCCCGCAATTCAGGATTGGCAAAGGCGACGCACCGATATCTTCCGCCAGCTGAAAATATTCAAAGAACCCCAGCCCAAAAGACTGAAAGTAATCCGGCGTCGGCCGGTGCGCAAACTCCGTATTCCATCGATTCACGATCTGTTTCCTATCCTCCACCTTCCCCACCGTCTTCTTCCACTGATACCGTCCCTCCAGCGTCCTGCCTTCTACGATACAGCCCCCGGGAAACCGGATAAAACCCGGACGCAGGTCAGCCAGCAGCTGCACCAGGTCAGCCCGCAATCCACCCGGCCGCTCCCTCCACGTATGTTGCGGAAACAGCGATATCATGTCCAGATCTAAAGTTCCCTTGCCATCGTATTTCACTGACAGACGCGCCTTCGGTTCCGTAGCTGTCGCCACAAACGAAGCTGTATCCTTATGCCACCCCTCACCCGGCTTCAACCGCATCCGCAAACTCCCTAACACCGCTCCCGACGGCGACTGCAGCTCCACCGCCAATGCCCCGCCCCCACGCGTCCACACCGAAAAATGATACATCTCCCCCTGCTTTATCCCCATCCCCCGAAACCCCTCATTGACCAGCACAGCCCCCGGCTCGACCCGGACAAACCTCGGGTTATCCGGCCGCTCTTCAGACCGATTGATTACCAGCGCCTTACCCTTCCATCCCATCATCGGCTCGCTAAACTCGAAAGACCTGTTTTTTACCAATTCCGCATAAAGCCCCCCATCTGCCGCCATATTGATATCTTCAAAAAAGATCCCCCACATCGTCGGCTGAATCACAGCCCCCGGCTTATCTACCCTAACCGACAGCTCCTGCGCCAAAGCCGTCGCACCCGACAAGCCCACTCCCATCAAAAACACCCCAAGCCTCAAAACTCCCCCAAACCCCAAAAATTTTCCCATTCCCCGGTTACATCCGGAACTCCAGCTTTTACTATTGAATACCA
>JAFDYG010000533.1 GCA_018267545.1 Bacteroidota bacterium | reverse complement strand
ACGGGCAAAAAGTTTTTTTGAAAATCATCTCCGGGACGGTTTGTATCGGAATCATTAGCGTGTACCAATTCTTCCGTTGCCTGGCCGCCCATCAACCACGCAATAGTCTGCTTTAGCGGCAATAGCTGTGCGCATAATACCAGCAGAAGAAAGACGGATATGACTTTTCGGACTCTCAAATGTTTGCGAATATAACTGAAAACGAAGAGAATAGAAAGTCTATCCTCTTCGTTTTAACAAAATAGTAATTTAAGCTTAAATATTCAAGCCGCCGCAGATACTAATTACCTGACCTGTAATATAAGAGCTCATATCGCTCGCCAGAAACAGGGTAGTATCGGCAATCTCTTCAGCCTTACCGAAACGGCCTAAAGGAATACCCTCCAAAAACTTCTTCGCCCCATCCCCATCTTTCAGGTAGTGCGTCATATCGGTCTCCACAAACCCGGGAGCAATTGCATTACAGCGAATATTCCGGCTTCCCAGCTCCTTGGCCACCGACTTGGTAAAGCCGATGATCCCCGCCTTGGAAGCGGCATAGCTGGTCTGACCCGCATTCCCGACCATCCCGATGATCGAGCTCATATTGACGATCGAGCCTTTCTTGGCTTTCATCATGGGCCGGATCACCTGCTTGGTCATATTGAAGACGCTCTTCAGGTTGATGTCCATGACCTCGTCCCATTGGTCGGGCGTGAGGCGGAGAAGGAGATTGTCCTTCGAGATGCCGGCGTTGTTGACGCACACATCCACGGTGCCGAACTCCTTTACCACGTCATTTACAAACGACTCGCACTGCGCAAAGTCACCGGCATTGCTCTTATAGGCCTTGGCGTTTACCCCTAGTCCTTTTAGCTTATTTTCCAGGGCCAATGCCTTTTCTTCGCTGCTCAGATAGGTAAAGGCGACGTGCGCCCCATGCTCCGCTAATTTGATAGCGATGGCTTCTCCGATGCCACGGCTTGCGCCGGTGACGATAGCTATTTTATTTTCGAGTAATTTCATGCGCGCAAATATAGGAACTCCTTATGAATTGGACCCCTCGACCCAAACTCCTGCTAACCGCCTTTGCCCTCGAGACGCTCAGCATCACCTGGTTTTTAAAAATCCCGGGCTGGGCGCCCTTTTTATCCATCCTTTACTTTATTTCCGGCGTTACCATCGCCTTGCTCCTGCTGGCCTTCCCGGCTCCCAAGCTCCCCAAGGTCAGCCTGAGAACCCTGACCGAGCCCGTCACTCACTACCGCCTGGTCGCCATCGCCCTGACCGGCCTCGCCCTTTATACCTGGTGCGTCTTTTGGTTCGAAGAAATGCCCATCGATATCTACAACGCCGACATGCTGCCCATCATCAAGATCATGTGCGAACGCTTTATCGCCGGTGAGCACAGCCATATCTACGATACCATCCCTTCGATCTGGCACGGCGTACAGCCCATCTACCTGCCCACCATGTGGCAGCCCTATGTCCCTGCCATCGCTATGGGCATCGACATGCGCTGGGTCATCGCGCTGGCCCTGCTCTTTGCCTTTGGAACCTTTATCGCTCTGTACCGCCCCCAAACCCATCGCTACCTGTCCTTTTTGACCGCAGCCCTGGCCTTTCTATTGTTTTGGTGGGTCGTAGCAGACAACACCGCGGGTATCGTCAGCGTAGCGGAAGAAGGCACCGTCATCGCCTACTACGTACTGCTGGTCCTGGCGCTCGTCTCCGGCAGACCCTGGCTGGCCGGTATCGCGGCCTCCCTTTGCCTACTGAGCCGCTATGCCTTTATAGGCTGGATTCCGGCCTATATCCTGTATCTCATCCTGGAAAAGAAAGGAAAGTCCTTGTTGTGGTTTGCCTTCACCGGCGCCCTCTGTTTCGTTCTCTTCTTCCTGATCCCCGTAGGCTGGAGCACCTTCCTACGCCTGGCCAGCCTCCCGGGAGACTATGTCGCCTTCGCCGGACGAGTATGGAAGGACAGCCCCGACGTATTCAAGACGGCCCCCGGCTTTGCCTGGTTTTTCGGCCCGAAGAAAATCTCACTCCTGCATCGTATCCTGATCATCCTCAGCTTCACCCTGCCGACGTCATTTGTGCTGCTTGCCCGCCGCCGCTTCAATTCGCCCAATCTACCGATAGCAGCGCTCAAGCTAGCCCTGGTCGTCTTCTATTGCTTTATAGACGTACCGTACCTATACTTGTTTTACACCTCGTCCTTCGTAAGTCTTATTATTATTACTTTGTTGCTCCGGGAGAGAGCATAGCGGAGATTTCCTCGATGTGCTTGCGGTCATTGGAGAGCCGGGGCACTTTGTGCTGTCCGCCCAGCTTGCCTTTGCTTTTTAACCAGGCAGTAAAGACGCCCTTTTCAAGGGGCCTTAATATAGGCAGTCCCAACGCAATATTTTTATGACGCTTTGCTTCATAGTCACTGTTGATGCTCTGCAGCGCTTTATCCAGCTCGGTAACAAAAACGCCCAGGTCCGCCGGCTCTTTTTCAAACTCGACAAACCATTCGTGCGCCCCATTCCCGGTCTCGCCAAAATAGACCGGCGCCGCCGTATAGTCGTTGACGATGGCCCCCGTCTTTTGAGAAGCTATCGCAACCGCTTTATCCGTATTGTCGACGATTACCTCCTCGCCAAAAGCATTGATAAAATGTTTTAGACGGCCGCTGACCTTGATCCGGAATGGCTCCCTGGACGTAAACTGGATCGTATCCCCGAGCAGGTATCGCCACAGCCCGCCATTGGTGTTGATGACCAGGGCATAGTTATGACCCAGTTCCACATCGGCCAGCCCGATCGTTTCCGGATGAGGCTTCCCATATTCTTCCGCCGGCATAAACTCCATAAAAATCCCATGATCCAGGAAAAGCAGCATTCCATCATCGTTTGGATTGCCCTGCGCGGCGAAGAAGCCTTCGCTCGCATTGTACATATCCAGGTAGTGTATGTCCTTGCCGATCAGCTTTCGGAATTGTTCGTGGTAGGGCGTAAAAGAAACGCCTCCATGGATATACAATTCGAGCGCAGGCCAGACTTCAGAAAGACTTGCCTTGCCCGTCATCTCCAATATGCGGCGAATCAATACCAGGGTCCAGGTCGGCACACCCGAGATGGAAGTGACATTTTCATTGATCGTATTCATCGCCAGCCGCTCGATCTTGTCTTCCCACTCATCCAGCAGCGCAATGCTCAGCTCCGGCGTCCGGATCCAATGCCCCCAGAAAGGAGAATTTTGCAACAGCACCGCGCTGAGGTCGCCATAGTGAACGTCTTCCGTCACCTGGCTGATCGTATGACTGCCTCCGATAACTAATCCCTTCCCCGTCAGCAGATCGGATTCGGGATTGAAATTATAATACATGGTCAGCACGTCCTTGGCGCCCTTATAGTGGCAGTCCTGCAGACTTTCCTCGCTGACCGGGATAAACTTGCTCTTGTCGCTGGTCGTACCGCTGCTCTTGGCGAACCAATTGATGGGCGTATTCCAGAGGATGTTCTGCTCCCCATTCATGATGCGCTGGATATAGGGCTTCAGGTCATCGTATTCGTGGATGGGAACAGCATTCTTGAATTCACGGAGGGAGAAAATCTTGGAGAAATTATACTTGCGGCCAAACTCGGTATACTGGGCAGACGTCACCAAATGCTGCAGCACCTCCCGCTGTACCGCTACCGGGTTATACATCCAGTGCTCGATGCGCTCCTGACGCAACCTGGCAAGTCTTGATATGGCCGGGCTCAAAATCTTCATATCGCTTCACTGGCAAAATAACTAATCGGCCGGACATAGCAATGGAAAACCCAGCCGCCCGCGCGGCAAAAAACGGCTACATGACCTCCTGGAAGGCGGGATTCTTGACGTAGAGAAGGAGTTTCTCTAATAATGCCTTATTGTCGCGCAGGTCGTCCTTGAATTTTGACATCCGGCCCCAATCGCTTCTTTCTTTCGTGATAAAGCTCAATGGGCTATCGTCGTTGTCGTCGTTGAAAAACGTGTTTTCCCCCAAAACCTTTAGCTGTTTAGCCGCTTCGACCAGCTTGGGCTGTCCCTGGCTTTCTCCGTAAGCGATAAGGTGCGTCTTGATTTCCGTAAAGAACCGTGTATAATTCTTGAAATCCACAACGAACTCCAGCTCCTGGAAGTCTCGCTCTTTCTCGGCAAGCTCCATGATCT
>JAFDYG010000532.1 GCA_018267545.1 Bacteroidota bacterium | reverse complement strand
AAATCGAGACGCCCGAGAGGGGTTCTCCATTGTCACCGATGATTTTACCGGTAACTTTTATGTCCTGGGCCTCGGTCGTATTTGCCAGAACAACGATAAGGTTATTCTCCAGCATCTTGTAGGTAAGGTCCGTCCCACTAAACATGTTTTTTAACAAATCGTTAATCGCTGCGTCGGTCACTTCGATGTCGACTTTCTTCCTTATAGTTGCCAGCCTGCTGTTGTAGAGGAAACGGTAAACGCCCTGTTTTTCAATAGAGTTCAGAGCCTTAGCAATTTCTACCTGTTTCAGATTAAGAGAGACCCTTCCTTGCCCGTTGACATTAGCCGATACCTGCAGGGCTGCTACAAATACCAGTAGAAAGGTTAGTTTCATGATCAAAAGAGCTTTTTTTACGGCATGGGGACTCCAGCCCCCAATCGTTAGCATTTTTTTCATATTTTTAAACTTATGGGTTTTACAGAATGAAACCGGTGTTTGGTGATCAAGCCTGTGCTACCTGGTTTCTGGATTTAACCTTGCGGGGAATGCGCCAACATTTCCCGCTTTCGTTTTTATTTATGTGCTATTATTCATTTTTAAGTTTAGGTTTTTTTTTCTCATATCAGCTGTGAATGGTTACTGTGTTGCCTTCGATCGTGTAGTCAAACTCTGCCGTCAGCTTCAGCGCATCCAACGCTTGTTTTATCGTTTCTTTTTCAAAAATGCCGGTAAACTCCAGTCCTTCTGCTTTGGGATCGACAAACCGGATGGTAACGCCATACCACCGTTCCATTTTTATCGCCAGGTCTTCGAATTTCTCGTCCTGGAAAATTAGTTTATTATCGACCCAGCTCGTCTCGATCATTGCGCCGGAATGCTCCTCGTAAGTGGGCTTGCGGATCACGACCAGGGATGCGGATTGGAGATCCTTTCGATGTGAAATCTGCTGTAGGGTATCTTCATTGGAGATAACCAGCTTTTCGTTGGGCTTCAGGATGATCTTATCCTTGGGCCGGTTGTGGATGGAGACCTCGATGCTGCCTTTGAGCAGGGTGGCTTCGGTCGTCCGGTCGGAGGGATAGGACTTGATATTAAAGCTGGTGCCAAGGACCCGGATATCCATGCTTTTGGTATGGATGATGAAGGGGTGTTCGGGATTGGGAGCAACGTCGAAGAACGCCTCACCGACGAGGGTGATCTCCCGGAAGCCGTTGGTGAAATTCTTATCGTAGTTGATTTTGCTGCCCGCGTTGAGCCAGACCAGGGTGCCGTCGGTCAGGGTGAGGTGTTTGCGGGAGCCGGTATTGGCGATGAGTTCGCTGGAAGTTTTGATCACCGGTTTTGTTTCGGGTTGGGCAGTGCTTGGTTTGGGTCTGGAGAAAAACCAGACCAACAAAACGGTGGCGGCTACGGCCGGAAGGGCATAGAATGATTTGCGCCGGAAGATCGATTTTTTCTCTTCCTGGAAGATGTATTCTTCTGATGCCGAGTAGTCGATATGTAATGTTTCCATCCGGTCGAGGTGGCGGTTGAAGGCTTCTTCCGCTTGTTTTTTGTCCTCCGGGCTATTATGCATCCAGAGGTCGGCGACGGTTTGGAGGGGGTAGTACAGTTCGGGGTTATTGCGCAGGAGGTCTTCCAGCTCCTGCAGCTCTGCTGAGGTAGCCTCACCAGCTAGCTTTTTGGCTATGAGGTTCCAGGCGTATTCTTTAAGTTCCTTTCCCATTGGCGAACAACTGTTCATGGGAAGGACAGAGAAATTCAAAAAAACCCCCAAAGATTTTAAAAATTTTTTAACAAAAAGGGATCGAGCGGATTAAGTGGCTGATAATGAGGAGGATAATTAATCCGTATGCGGGTTGCGCACGGGTGACGGGACGGTCTTATCGACATCGAACCGGACGGTATTGCCGATCTTTTGCAGGGCAATCGCCAGCTGGTTCTCGACAGTCTTTACGGATATATTGAGAATTTCGGCGACTTCGCGGTATTTGAGTCCGTCTTCCTTAACGAGCTTGAAGATGATCTTACACTTTGGCGGCAGCTGGTCGATGGACTTCTTAATCAGTGCGAGCATGTCGGCCGTGATCATCAGCTGTTCGGGGTCGAAGTATATGCTGGTAAATTCTGCCTGGAATTCTTCAATCGGGTTGGTTACCGAACGCTTTTGAAGGTTGAGATAGTTGAGGGCGGTATTGCGGACCGAGACATAGAGATAGACCTTGAGGTTGTCGATCTTTTCGAGGTCTTTGCGTTTCTCCCAGATCTTGATAAAGACGTCGGATACTATTTCTTCTGCGGGTTCTTTCGACTTGACCATCGACTTGGCAAAGAGGAATAGGGACGAGTAAAGGCTGGTAAATAGTTCTTTATAAGCCTTTTGGTCGTCAAAGCGGGCGATCCTCGTTTGCAAGTATTTAATGCTACTGGCAGTCATTATATTGGCAAGCAGTTATAAAAACCGCAGAGAAACAATTAGCAAGTTAAGAAGATTTTTTTCCCACCGAACGCATTTATTTATATTTTCTTGCATCCGGTGAATTTCATAGTTTTGCAACCGCCGGACGAAGGCAGGACCTATAGCTCAGCCGGTTAGAGCATCTGACTCATAATCAGAGGGTCCCTGGTTCGAGCCCAGGTGGGTCCACGGAGCGCCTATAAACGATTCTTGATAAATTGTTTATAGGCGTTTTTCTTTTTACCTTCTGGGAGTTTTTATTCAAAAAACCCCTGGGGAGTACAACTACACTCCCTTATGGGCATTTTATTGCCTGGATCATTTTTTCTGTTTACTTTACAGTATCACCTAAGCCCCCTTTCTAAATGAAACAACCTGAACCCGTAGGATCAGGCAAGGAGCTCTCTCCTGCTCCTGATATTACCCCTCTGCTTCAGCTACTCGGGTGTGTACATCCTCTTAGCCCAGGCGTCATTGCTTACCTCCGAAAACACGTTACTGCCTGTACGGCCAGGAAAAGGAAGCTGTTACTAAAAGAAGGGACTCTCTGTAATCACATTTATTTTCTTGTAAAAGGGGCGGTCCGGGGATTCCGGCGCGAAGGTCAGAAGGATATCACGACCTGGATTGTCGTGGAGAATGACCTGGTGACTTCTATTTTTAGTCTCGATGACAGGGCTCCGTCGATCGAGAATATTCAGGCTTTAGAAAATTGCGAGCTGCTGGCATTGACCTATGCCCAGCTGGATGAGCTGTATGATTTGTATCCGGAGTTTAACATTATAGTTCGTAAGCTTTTACAGAAGTATTATGCGGATGCGGAGCGGAGGGCGTTTATCGCGCGTTTGACGAAGGCGGAGAATAAGTACAGGCATTTTTTGTTGCTGCACCAGCCTCTGGCCAATAGGATCCCGCTCAAATACACTGCTTCATATTTGGGGATGACGCTGGAGACCCTGAGCCGGGTGAGGAAGAAGTTTACTTCACGAGTTTAGGCCGTGGGTTGCGCGGTGGGCTTGCGGCCGGGGCTGCTTTGCGGTGGCTCTGGTTTAACTGTTTAGGCCCAGGCGGCGGGAAATATTCGAGTTGAATTTATTACCTGGATCATATTTGCGTTTGATCGCCAGCCATTGTTCGTGCTGGGGATACATCGCTTTGAACATGCGTTCTTCCAGCAGGGCGTCCTTGCCGAGATAAAGGCGGCCGCCGGCGTCGAGGACCTTTGCATCCAATTTTGGTGTAAAGGTGAGCAGCTGTTTGGTTACCGGGAAGTCGATAGCCAGCGTATAACCTTTGAACGGGAAAGACAAGATGCCCTGCCCATCCCCCATCCTCTTGAAGACGTTCAGGAACGGCGTGCAGCCGCTGCTGGCGATCATTTCGAGAATCTCGGTCAGGTTCTTCTTACCGTTTTCTTCGGGGATGACGAATTGGTATTGTATAAAGCCTCTCTTACCATAGCCCCTGTTCCAGTTATTGATGGCGTCGAGGGGGAAGAAGAATTTCTCGTAGTGTACAAAGTCTTTGGGAGAGTTTTGTACAAAGGCGATAACGCGGTTCAGTATGCGAACGGTAAGACCGTTTAGTGCAAAGGAAGGAAGGAAGAACGGAACCATGAGCTTGCTAGTCGAGTGCAGCTTTAGAGGGTCGCCCTTCAGCTTCTCCGGGAGGTCGGCGAGCTTTGCGCCGTTACCCAGGGTCAGCACGCCGCTGCCCAGCTTATTGCCTTTCGCCATCGCGTCGATCCAGGCTACAGAATAGTTATAGTCATGATCGTATTTCTCGAGCGCTTCCAGCATGTGATCCAAGTTTTTGATGACCACGGATTTCTGGTGGAAGTAGGTGGTTTCTATTTTACGCAGCTTGAGCTTTGCGGTGAGGATGACGCCGAGCAGACCCAGGCCCCCAAAATTGGCCCAGAACAGGTCGCTGTTTTCGGTTCTGGATGCTTCTACTCTTGAACCGTCGGCCAGCATGATCGTGAAAGAGACGACGCAGTTGACAAAAGAGCCGTCGATATGGTGTGCTTTTCCGTGAATGTCGTTGGCGATGGCTCCGCCGATCGTGACAAATTTAGTACCGGGGCAGATCATCGGCATCCATCCTTTCGGAACGAATACGTTAATGATCTCTTCCAGGCTTACACCTGCTTCACATTCCAAAATCCCCTCTTTCTCGTCGAAGTTTAAGAAATGATTAAGTCTGGTACAGACGGCTACATAACGGCCATCGTTGACGGCCTGGTCGCCATAGCTTCTACCCAGTCCCCTTGCTACGAGAGAGTCGGCTGCCACCTCTGTACGGACATCCTCCTCGCTTCTCGGATTTAACGTAAATGATTCTATTACAGGATAGTTACCCCAGCCAGCCAGCTTCTCTTTATGTGTAGTCGCCATGTACGAATTGATTTGAATCGGGTGTGAAATTAATACGGGATTCCGAATTATTCTAGTGAATTACCTATCTTTTACAAATGAAGTTTTTGCTGCTCTTTTCGGTCCTTTTGGGGGCTGGCCTGATGGTGCAGGCGCGCATTATCCGCATCGAAATCACCAGCAAGGAATCTCCCTGTTTCGAAGGCCATGTTTTTGGTTCGGCCGGCGTTTATGAGAAACTCCGGGGAAAGGCATATGGAGAGATCGACCCGCGGCTTCCGGAAAATGCATTGATCACGGATATTTTATTGGCTCCGCGGAATGCCCGCGGCATGGTGGAATATTCGATGGACATCTATATCCTTCGTCCGGTGGAGTTATCGAAGAGTAACCATAAGCTATGGGTCGAAATTCCTAACCGGGGAAGCAAGCTCTTTGGCGGCTTCGATAATAGCTCCGGGGGGAATGATCCATCTACTGCTGCACAGATGAGCGGGGCCTTCCTGTTAAACCAGGGATATATGCTAGCCTGGTGCGGTTGGGATATTTCTGCTTCTGCAGGTAACAATAAGCTCACCATTACAGTCCCTGTTGCGAAGAATCCGGATGGTAGTGCGATCACCGGTCCTTCGTACGAATATATTTCTACCGACAATTCGCGCTCGCTTAGTCACGAGCTTGCTTATGCGGCGTCGACACTCGACAAGAGCAAGGCGCGGCTCACGCGCCGGATGCATCTGGGCGACGCCGCCGTTTCCGTTCCTGATAGCGGCTGGGAGTATGCGAATGATCGCACTATCCGGCTTTTGCCCGAGGGTAAAACTTTCGAGCAAAGCGCGATCTATGAATTTTCATATACGGCGAAAGACCCGTTGGTTGCGGGTCTTGGGCTCGCTGCCACGCGCGATTACGTTTCCTTTCTTCGGTATGAGACGGGGCGGAGCAATCCTTTGGCAGGAGCGGTGCGGTTTTCTTTTAGCTATGCGCTTTCGCAGCCGGCGCGATATATGAACGACTTTCAGACGCTTGGCTTCAATGCCGATGAGAAGGGCCGGAAGGTTTTCGATGGGATCGAAAATTGGCTGGGCGGGGGAAGCGGTGTCGGGATCAATTTTCGATTTGCCCAGCCGGATCGTACGGAGCGGAATAGACAGAATCATTTGTATCCGGAGGGAGTGTTTCCGTTTGCATATCCTTTACTTACGGACCCCTATAGCGGAAAAAAGGCCGGGCGACTGGTTCGGGAAAGGGCTAGCGGCACCATTCCCAAGGATATGGAGATTAACTCTGCCAATGAATATTGGGTCAAGGCGGCTTCGCTGCTGCATACAGACCTGAGCGGTAAGGATCTTCCGGATCCGGAGAACGTACGTTTCTATCTCGTCTCGGGCGCTCAGCATGGGACGGGGAATGGGGGGAGCAAGGGTGTCAACCAGCAGCTGCAGAACCCGACCAATGCCGAACCGTTGTTGCGCGCGCTTTTTATCGCATTGGATGACTGGGTGACAAAGGGGGTGAACCCTCCGGATAGTAAAGTACCTCGACTGGCGGATGGTAACGCCGCCTTTGCGCTGGCTCAGTCGGGACAGCTTACGGGTGTGGTTAGCCGAGAGTCGCTGGGCTGGCCGGCAATACCGGGGGTTACTTATACCGGTTTGGTCACTGTACGATATGCGCTCGACTTTGGCACCCGTTCTTCGGAAGGTATTCTTAGCTATGCACCGCCTTCTCCTGTAGGCCGGCCAATTTATCCCAACTTCGTTTCGAAGGTAGACTCCGACGGGAATGAGGTCGCGGGTGTCCGTCTGCCACCGGTGGCGGCGCCGGTGGGTACGATGACGGGATGGGCGCTGCGAGCCGCGGGCTTTGCCGAAAATGACGGAGGAGAGTCCTCCGGCCAGTATATCCCTTTTCAAAAGACAAAGGCGGCAAGGCTGGCAGCCGGTGACCCTCGTCTGTCGCTTGAGGAACGATATGGGACCAAGGAGGGCTATATCGAGGCCGTTACCCGTGTCGTAAAGCAGCTGGAGGCGCAGCGTTTCTTATTGGAAGAGGACGCTCAGCGTTACATCCAGACAGCCCGGGAGTCGAATGTATTTTAATGACATACCGTAAAAAGTAATATCTTGCGGGCTGTTCAAAAATGGGGCCTCTTTAACCTTTTATTAACCCCAAGGAGAATACATTTGTGAATTATGAAGAAGTATTTCATTATCGCTTTGGTTTTATTAACCACAACTGCTGCTTTCGCTCAAAAAAAGCGTTCCAAACGCTCTAAAGAACAGCCTGCTACTTCGACGCAACAAGATACCACGGTCGTTAATAAAACACTTCTTGCCCCAGTTGCTCCGGCGACCTCTCCCATCAGCAAGGTAAAAAGAGATTGGAGCAAGGCCAATCTTACTAAGCGTTCCGCCGACCACTTCATGTTCCAGCTGGGCTATGACAACTGGGCCGGCGCACCCGACAGTATCAATATTCGGGGCTTTAACCGGAGCGCGAATTTTTACTTCATGTTCGATTTTCCGTTTAAAACCGACCCCCGTCTGAGCATTGGTGCGGGTTTGGGTATCGGCTCCAGCAATATCTTCTTCCATCAGCAAAAGGTCCTGGTAGCCGCCCAGGGTGCGGGTACGCTGGGTTTCCCTTCGGAAGCCAATGGAGATCACTGGAAGAAATATAAGCTGGTGACGACCTATCTGGAAGCGCCGGTTGAATTGCGGTTTGCACTGGACCCGGAGCATATGGACAAATCCTGGAAATTCGCTGTCGGTGTCAAGGTGGGTCTGATGTTAAGCGCCTATACAAAGGCTAAGGACAGGGTAAACAACGTTGGTCAGACGATCGGGAACTATATCGAAAAGGAAAGCTCCAAGCAGTTCTTCAATAGCCCCAAATTAGCGGGTACGGCCCGGATCAGCAAGGGTGTGATCGGTCTTTTTGGTCAGTTTCAGGCGAATAGCCTGATCAAGACCAGCGCAGGACCTTCGGTCTTCCCCTTTTCGATGGGTATCGTACTGAGTGGTTTATAAGATTTTTTAGTTATATATCTCAATCCGCCGGGTGTTCCTGGCGGATTTTTTATGTCTGGCGTTTGCGCCTGAGCTCCGGCATGCCGGATTTTTTGCGTTTGGCGCCGAAATCTATGCTTACCTTTGCCCTCCTAATCGAGAAAGAATTTGATAGATAAGAAAAATAGCATCCAAAAGGCGGAAAGAGCGGTATTGGTCGGGTTGGTGTCGAAGACCCAAACGGAGGAGCAGGCGCAGGAGTACCTGGACGAGCTGGCTTTTTTGGCGGAAACGGCCGGTGCGGTGACGATGAAGAGATTCACCCAAAAGTTACTTCATCCGGACAGCAAGACCTTTGTAGGAAAGGGTAAGCTGGAGGAAATCAAGACCTATATTACCCTGAAAGACGTACAGGTCGTCATCTTCGACGATGAGCTTTCGGGTTCTCAGATCTCCAATATTGAAAAAATATTAGATACCAAGACCATCGATCGGTCGGATTTGATCCTGGACATCTTTGCCAGCCGGGCCAAGACGGCCCAGTCCAAGCTGCAAGTCGAATTAGCTCAATATCAATACCTTCTGCCCAGACTTCGGGGGATGTGGAAGCACCTGGAACGGCTAGGGGGCGGTATCGGTACCAGGGGTCCGGGTGAAACGGAAATCGAGACGGACCGTCGTATCGTAAAGGACAAGATCGCTTTGTTAAGGCGACGGTTGCAAGAAATTGACAAACAGGCATTTACACAAAGAAAAGATCGCGGTGAATTTATCCGTGTGGCTCTGGTGGGATACACCAATGTAGGGAAATCAACAACAATGAACCTGCTGAGCAAGAGCGATGTCTTTGCAGAAAATAAGTTGTTTGCGACGCTGGATACCACGACCCGGAAGGTCGTTTTTGAAAATACGCCGTTTTTGCTGAGCGATACGGTCGGGTTTATCCGGAAGCTGCCGCACCATTTGGTGGAGAGCTTCAAGAGTACCCTGGATGAGGTGCGGGAGGCGGATATCCTGCTGCATGTGGTCGACGTTTCGCATCCACGTTATGAAGAACAGCTGGGAGTGGTCAACAAGACCCTTCAGGAGCTGAGCGCATTCGATAAGCCGATTTTGGTGATCTTTAATAAGATAGACCAGTACGAGAAGAATACCTTCGACCCCTGGCTGGAGGAGGATGTAAAGAAAGAAATCATGGCCGAGCTGAAGGAGCGTTGGGAGAACGAGACAAACGGCAGCTGTGTGTTTATCTCGGCAACGGAGAGAAGGAATATCGATGATTTGCGTCGAACGATCCTTGAGAAAGTAAGAGAACTCTATAAAATACGTTATCCCTACAAATCTGAATTTCTTTACTGATGGGCGCTAAAAAATACAAATGGCATAAGGTTGCTACGGCTGCGGCCGATATTAAGTTGACCTCAGGGGATATTGCGGAAGTGGAAGTGGAGGGGAAGAAATATTGTATCGGGCGGTTTAATGAGGAGTGGTATGGCTTTGCGCATACTTGTCCGCATGCGGGAGCTTCGATGATGGACGCGTATGTGGCGGGGTCTTGTCAGGTGGTGTGTCCGGTGCATCATTTGAAGTTCAACCTGAAGAATGGGAGAGACATCAATGGAGAGGGGTATACGATAAAGACATATCCGGTGGAGGTTAGGCCCGATGGGGTTTATTTTGGGATGGAGGAGGCTGGAGGGTTTTTTAGCAAGTGGTTTTAGGGGGACCCTCGGGAAAAAATGCATTATTTTTCTGGTTTTCCAGGGTTTTGAACGGAATTTTCCCTTATTTTTGCAACCCCTTTTGGGGCATATTCCTCCTTAGCTCAGTTGGTTAGAGCATCTGACTGTTAATCAGAGGGTCGCTGGTTCAAGTCCAGCAGGGGGAGCGAAAGATGAAAAAAGAAGGCTTGCAGTGATGCAGGCCTTTTTTGTTTATGTGCAATGCAAAATCATGCGTAGCAATAACTATCGTTTTTATTTATGCTATTCCATTGCTAATTCAAATGCCGCCGACATCTGCTCCTGCTCTTGGCGGGGAATCTGGTATTTGTCTGCTAGCATTGGCCACTTACTGACAGTTTTTTTAATCTGCATGATAATGTCCTGAGCCATTGTTTTAGAAAGACGAAAGTAGGGAGCTACAGATAATGCAAGTTCGAAATCAAGTGAGTTGTCATCTTCCGAAATATTCAGCGACAATCCAGTGCCAAAATAAGTAGGGTTTATGTCATATGCCGGGGAAAGCTGCCATCCTGCATCTGTAAGTAAAAAACCATGATTACGCAAGTGGTCATCCGTATTTTTGATTGCGATTGAAAAAACAACGCGTCGCCATAATTGTTCTAAATCTGCGTTAGGCATAGCGCCTTTTTCCATAATGAATTGTACCAAGTCCATGTAGGAAGCTCCCGTACTAGCATCTGCTCCATCAGTTCTGCCTAATAAAGTCATGGCAGATGCAAAATGTATTCGATTCCCTTCAGCTGTTCTGTCAAACCGCTTAGAGATAAAAGTATTGTATTTGTTATTGAATTTTTTAATGATGCCATGGGCAACATTGATATTATTTTCCATGGCAAGATCAGCTACGAGCATTTCCCATGCACCTACATTCGTTGTGTCTTTAATGCTTGGGAATTTGGCAATCCACAGGTGACCGTGTTCGTCTGTTACACTGGCTTTAGGTCTTGCGCCGCCCAAGGATGCGCCGGGAGCTATCAGCATATTGATCCACTGCAAGGCCTGTTGATCCTGTAATAAATCATTTTCAAATTCCTGGCTGGCGTGTTCCAGTTCCCGGAGGGATGTCCAGGGAGGAGCGGCCATACCTCTGTCGTTGTGTTGAAAGTTTTCATTACCCGCTATTTTGAAGCGCAATCCCCCCATGCGATGTAGATCGTAAACGCCTAACAGATAATCTTCCTCAAACAAGACTTTTGGCTTCCGCTCTTGTTGCCGGGCAAATATTGCCTCTCTTCTGCGCATCAGCTCCTTTCCCCATCTGTCAGGAGAAGAATCCGTAAACATCCCGAAGTTTGGTTTATCCTTTCCCAAATATTGAGATCCGCCGTAATACTGCAGGTCTGGGTCCAGGTCCTGGGCTTTACCTTGTTTTATCCATTCCTTATTATATTCAAAAGAGAATACTCCGTGTCCTTTGGTCCGGGTAACATTTAAGCTGCCCATCATTATTGGGCCATTCAATCCTTGCCAATCTGCATATACGATTATGTCCATTTTTATTTCTTTTTAGGAGATCGCTTTTTGACGATGATGTCGGCGTCCTGAAGCCGACGCCCTAATTCGTCATCAGCAGCAACTTTTAATAAATCCTCCAACAGTCCTAATACTAGCAGCACTTGACAATATGCAGCTATTGTGACTGTAGCCATTCCTCTCTCAATATTCCAAAGTGTGGTTCTATTAATCCCCGCTCTTTCCGCTACCTGTTGTGTAGATAACTTACGGCGCAATCGTGCTAATTTGATCTGTTCACCCAGCTGCTCAAGCACTTTCTGGGCTTTGGGCAATAAAGTAATCGTTCTGAAGTTCATAACGTTGATTATAATAAACAAAATTAGCCTATTTGTTTATTATAATCAACGTTAAAAATGAATAGAAGTAAGAAAGTCCATGATTAACGATATAGTATTCTTACTGTATTTCTTACAATTGCTATATAAACCTATGATTATTAAAGCTTTTAACTCCTCAGCAGGGGGAGCAGCAAAGCCCGCAAGATAATATCTTGCGGGCTTTTTTTATTCTACAAACACCGTATTTAATCCGTCCGCAAAGCCTTCGCCGGATTGACCCTCGCCGCGCGCAGCACCTGGAGGCCAACGGTCAATAAGGCAATAACGACTGCCGCCAGTCCACACAGACCAAAGAGCCACCACGGCACCGTCGTCTTATACGCGAAGCCCTTCAACCAGTCATACATAAAATACCAGGCGACCGGAGTGGCGATGACAAAGGCCAGTGCGACGGGCCAGAGGAAGTCGAAGGTCAGCATCCTGAAAAGGCGCATCATACTGGCGCCAAAGACTTTCCTGATACTGATCTCCTTTTTCCGCTGCTCAGCCATAAAGGTGGCCAGACTCAATAGCCCCATACAGGAGATGGAGATGGCAATGATCATCGCCAGCCGCATCAGACCCGAGACCTGTTGCTCCTTCTTATAGAGTTTGGCGATGTCATCATCAAAGAAAGTATAGCTGACTTTTTCGTTCGGATAGGTGGCGCGCCATAGTCTTTCCACCTGCGAGATGACAGTCGCAATGGCTTGGGGTTGTCGTGCCGTGGAAGCGAGCCTGATGCTTATTAGATTCCCGTATTTGTTATAGCTTATAGATAGCGGAGCGATGGCCCTCTGCAAAGAAGCGGTGTGGAAGTCCTTGACAACGCCGACAATGGTGCCTTCGTTCGCGCGCTGACCGATCGCGTCCTGCGGCTGCCGAAAACCAAGCTGCCGGGCCATGGTCTCGTTGATCAAATACTCAGTTACCGAGTCATTGGCGAAGTAATTGCGTCCTGCGGCCAGCTTGATCCCAAACAGCCGAAGGTAGTTAGTGTCGCCTTCCTGCCAGAGCGCCATGTTCACCGAGTCATCCTTTGGCCCATGATAAACGAACGTACCCGACCTCCCCATACTGCTCTGCGGGGTCTGCTTGTTACTAGCGACCATGGCCACGCCGGGGAGTGCCCGAAGCCGTTGTGCGAGTACTTCCCGGTCCTTCGGGGGGGCCATCATTGGTCCCATAGCGTGGAAATTGATGATGGCATCCTTATCAAAACCGAGGTCCGCGTTGAGGACATAGTGCAGCTGCCGCGTAACGATGACGGTGCAGATAATGAAAGCCAGGGAAATGGTGAACTGGAAGACAATAAGGCCCCGGTGCAGAAAGCGGTTTGGCACGAGGTTACGCGTCGCCTGGCCTTTGAGGCTGAGTGCGGGCAGCAGCGCGGAGATCACCTTTGCCGGATACAAGCCGGCCAACAGGCAGGTAGCGACCGTCATGCCGAGTAAAAAGAGCAGTGTGGGAATGGTGAATTCGAACCTCAGACCGGCCGGCATGTATTGGCGCAACAGCGTTATGATAGGCGGGGTGATCAGCAGGGAGAGGATCACGGCCAACAGGGTCAGCAGAAAGGTCTCGCCGAGGAATTGCCATACAATGTGTTTGCGCCGGCTGCCCAGCACTTTCCGGATACCGACCTCCTTGGTTCGTTGCAGCGATTGGGCCGTTGAAAGATTGACAAAATTGATGACGGCGAGCAAGAGGATAAATACGGCGATACCCATCAAGCCGTACAATGTCGGAAGATGCGCCTGACGAGAATACGTGTCATGATAGAGCGTATTGAAATGGATATCGGCCAGCGGTTGCAACCCGAGAACAGGGGCATAAAACGGCCCGCTGAAATTGTATTTTTTGACAAAAGCGGCGAATTGACGTTGGACCTGCGCGACCGTCGTACCCTTTTTTAGCAGGACATAGGCCTGGGAAGCTCCGCTGATCATGTGCCAATCGTCGAGCCGAAGATTCTTGCCGATAAAACTGCGCTGCGCAGTGCTATAGGAAATAAAGTCCCGGAAGGCGAAATCGGTGTTGTGCTCCCAATCCTGCACTACTCCGGAGACATAGGTCTGGAGTGAATCACTATAGATCACCAGCCTGCCCATGGCCTCCTGCGGGGTGATATCGCCGAAGTAGTGTTTCACCTCTGCCGTGGAAAGCACGACCCGGAAAGGATCGTTAAGACTGGTCGCCGGATTGCCTGCCAGCCATTTGTAGCGGAAGATTTGAAAATATTGTGCATCGGCGAGGATGATCGGGGAGGGCTCGCCTTGAAGCGGGTCGAATTCTTTTTTTTGCTCACCAACGTCTTTGCCGGGAATGATGACACTGGAACTCCAATTGAAAAATCCGGTTACAGCATCGCAGCCGGTTAACTCCCCGGGCAGCGCCTGCCCTGCCGGACCGGGTAAGGCGGTGATGTGGCCCTGACGACCATTTTGGTTGATCTCGCTGACGACGCGGTAGATACGGTCGCCGTCCGGATGGAAATGGTCGTAGCCGAGCTCGAAATGAGTGATCAGGAAAATGATCAGGCAGGAGGCAAGCCCGACGGTGAGGCCCAGGACATTGATCAACGCATGGCCCTTGTGCTTCCATAGTTTGCGGACCGCGATTAGCCAGTAGTTTCTTAGCATGTACATAGTTTTTAGGTGGGGCCATATTTGGGGCAAGACGCTTATGGCGCATTAGCCTGCTCTCAAACTGCTAACAAAGCAGGTGCCAACTGCCTAATATACTGACGGACATTGATTTCGCTGGTTAGCCCATGCTGGGCTGTGCGGTTTCGATACATCGCGTGAACGCGGGTGGACATAGGCCCCACCCCAATTGCGGAAAGGATTCGACTATTTATCTTTTTGCTACGATTTTTATATTGAATTCAAATGGACCTACCCTTATCTTCCTCTTTTTCAGGTCAACTGCAGCCGAAGAAAAAAGGAGCACTAATTAAAATTAAGTAGCGGGCAAATAGCTTCTTGTCCATAAAACAATTTGAGAAATCGTTTGGGTGTATTCTATAGTGAAAGTATTTCGCTTGCTCTTTTTATCGCTGAATGGTCAAAACCCGCATTGCGGAAATATTCAAAATCGTTTTTCAAGTTTTTACTTAACTCGTTCCCAGCGTGTCCTGACTTTAAATATTGTCGATAGAGCTCAATCGCTTTGGTGATATCGCCCTTAAAGAGATACGAGTGAGCTAAGTCTCTTACCAGCGACGAGTCTGAAGGTTCGCTGGCCAAACCCTTCGATAAAAAGCCAATTGCCTTATCGTAATTTTTTGTCTCCAGCAAATGACGACCCAAAACACCCGATTGTCCGGGTCTCGGTTTCAGTGTATCTAAAGTGGTTATCTTTTGCCCGGTTGCACGCAGCCGGCCGTTAATCGTATTCGAATAACCGGTTACTGTCCCGGTGTTATCGAAAGTAAACGTCTTTGTCCCCCTTAATTCGAGGTTGCGAAAATCGGTTGACGACGTAAAATATATTTTGCTGCTGATGCCATCGGTCCACAAATAAAGCCCATCCTTTCCCTTTTTTATTTCAGAAAGAAATCCGTCCAGTATATACTCGCCGATGTATTTCGAGGTGATAGTGTCGTTTACTGGTACAGTAGTTATTTGTTCCGGTTTTCTAAAACCTATCCAATTGTATGCGAGTGCTATGCTGTTGACCAGTTCGAACGCAACGGTCGCGTCGTCCGAATTTACAAATATCGCAGCTCCCTTTCCATTTGTTAATCCGCCAATGAATAAACCAGAGAACCCCTCGTTACTGGCAGTATGATTGAAATATTTTTCGCCATCCCCGTTTTGTATGAAGGTGCCCATTGCAGCATCATTTTTGTAGGGCGTTACATGCAATTTTACCATTTCCTGGATCAACAGCTTTGATGACTTTCCCTGGTAAGCTTGCTGCATTTCAACAATGTATTTGCATATATCTGTCGGTGTAGTCCATAATCCAGCCGCCGCTTTTTCCGGGTATACAAAATATTTGCCCGGAACTTCATTGCCGTTACTTTTGTACCCCGTTGCCAAATTTTTTCGCTGGCTGGCTGTTGGAGGTTGATTATAAGAACTGTTGGTCATTCCCAGCGGCCGAAGCACATGCTCATACATGTATTGCTCATATGGCTGCTTTGTAAGGTCGGTAAGCATTTGTTGCGTTATAAGGATGCCTCCCCCGGAATAGCGGGGTCCCGTACCCGGTTCTGCCAGCGACCGTACGGCTTCCGTATTGGAAGGAAGCCGGCCATCCAAAATATCGGTGACCGCAGGAATTACACTATCCCTTGGATAGCCGGGGAAACCATGAACCGACAGGCCCGCGGTGTGACTGAGCAATTGGGCGGTTGTAATTTTCTTGTCATGGGATACCGTGTCGTAAGGGAATTTCCAGTTGACGAGGTACTGGTTGATGTCCTGGTAGAGATCCAGCTTTCCCTGCTGCGCCAGGTATAAGATACCTATGGCGTTTAGTGACTTACTGATCGACCCGGGTTCAAACATGGTATTGGCCGTTACTTTCCGGCCTTCTTTTTTGTCAGCATAACCATACCCTTTGGCCCACACAATCTGATAATTGTCGATAACGGCGACACTTAATCCCGCCACATTGTACTGCTTCATTCTTTCAGAAAGAGTGTATAGTTTACCGTCGATGACCAGGCCGCCCGATAGGCTGGTTTCCACACGGGCGATCTGTTCGTTTACGTCTTTGGAATATGGCTGCTGCGCGATGAGTGCTGTAATCCAAGGGCACAAAAGGAGGGCTAAACTGATTTTTTTCATAGTTCACAAACCTATCCGGTATTCCGTCAGAGGAGCCTGAAAACCTGTAAAAAGGTTGTAAAACAATGTAAATACTGTTAAAAATTGATTTACATTAGTGGTGTAAGTTTAGCTTTGCCAGCATGAAGCAATATTACTTATTCACCCTCCTTTCATTAGTCCTGATCACATTAGCTATGGCTTTTGTGAAAAAAGAAAATGAGCAGCCTGACAAGCACCTGGAGATTGTGCTTCGCAGCATCGGGCACGAGGTGTTACTTCATTCCAACGATTCGACATCCCGGGTATTGCCCGTTAAAACAGTCAATAACAACACTTATCGCATTTCCTTTGAGAACAGCTTCGGATTCACTCCCGATACATTAATGAGCATCGTGCATCAGCAGCTGGCAAAAACGGACAGGCCTGGACATTATACGGTGAGTGTAAATGAGTGCGATCAAAACCAGACCATTTTTGCCTATGAAGTAAATAGAACCGGGGGCGATTTGAAACCCTGCAGGGGGCGCGTACAGAAAAAAGGCTGCTATGTAATTGAGATTTCATTTCCCGCAAAAAAATCCTTTAACTACGGCTGGCTTCTGCTTGCATTTATACCGGTAGCTTTGGCAGGGGTTTATTTCGCCCGCAGACGGACCAGAATTCCAGAATCCCGGGGACTTATAGAGGAAAAAGTCGATGAATCTCCAAACATAGATGAACCCGGTCAGGTCATTGTCGATTATAAAAAGGTAGGAAATTTTATGTTCTCCGAATCGGAAGGAACCCTTCGCCTTAATGATGAAACCATCGAGCTTTCCGTCAAAGAAGCAAAAGCGCTGCGTCTGCTGGCATCGAACCAGTTAGTTGGAAGGGATCTGCTGATGAAAGAAATCTGGGAGGAAGATGGCGTTCATGTAATCACTCGAAACGTAGACGTTTTGATCTCCAAGCTCCGGAAGAGATTAAGCGCTGACCCGTCTATTAAGATTGTGAATGTGCATGGTAAAGGGTACAAAATGATTTCGTAAGCCGGTTTGTACACACAAGAAGCAGATCTTTACCCTCCCGCGTGTATAAAATCATCCTTTTTAACGATTGCAGCAGCTTGGCGGCCCGGCTATTTTTACCGGACCAACAACAACAGAAGCTTCATGAAAAGGCAACTACTGCTCTCCGCTCTTATCACTTTTATTTGCTATCAGGCCGGTGCACAAAATCTCATAGCCAGCTACCCATTCACCGGCAGTGCAAACGATGTGAGCGGCAATGGTTTAAATGGCACTATCGTTGGCTCCCTCTCTTTTGTGGCCGATAGGTTCGGCAATACCAATAGCGCGATATTTTTTAGCGGTGGTGCGGGCAACCATATAGAGGTAGACGACAATGCTCTGTTACATACAGCCGGAATTACCTTGTCTGCCTGGGTAAAAGTAACAGGCAACAGCAGCACCATAAACACAATCGTTGATAAGCCCTTGGGCACCAGTCAATCCGACAGCTGGCATTTTGGTCTTACACCTGCCTGGTCTTATTCTTCCTGGTTCTTTAACGACCCGGGTTCAGCTTTGGGGTCACAGGTTACTTCGCCTGCCGTTCTGGGTGAATGGCATTATGTAGTAGCCACTTTCAATAATACTAGCAAGGTGCACAAGCTATATATAGATGGAATGCTCAAGTCAACCAATACTTTCAATAATACTATCGGGTACGACAACAATAAAATGTATATAGGCGCCGCACTCGAAAATAATGGGCTCAATTTTCCAATGGACGGGACGATAGACGATGTAAAGATTTATGATGATGCGCTTACGGCACAGCAGATTGCAAGTGACTATGCCGCAGGGATTTCTTATAACAATCCCGGTAGTGGAAGTGCCATAAGTTTTAATAGCGGACAGGACAATTATGTACAGATCCCTTCTTTACTGGATGGCACCAACGTATTTACCACTGATTTTTGGGTAAAGACTACCGATAATGCTTCAAATGGTACGTTCTGGCTCAATCATACGCTGATCGGGAATGCAAACCCTGCTTCGAACGACGGAGATTTTGGAATAACCCTCAATAACGGGCAGATAGCTGTTTGGAGCGGCATTTGTAACTGCGGTGACCAGGTTTTGCAAACCACGAAAACAATCAATGATGACAAATGGCATCACGTAGCTGCCGTAAGCGATGGCGCGAACATGGTATTGTACGTAGATGGCATGCTGTTGCCGGGAAGTATCAGTACAGTAGGGGGAACATTGCAAACGGCAGCGCGGCCCTGGTTTATCGGAAAGAATAACTCCTGCTGTTCAAGCGGTTCTCCTGCCGATGCTACGATCGACGAGGTCAGGATATGGAATACTGCGCTTACCCAGTCGCAGATCAGGGATCGCATGTGCAGTAAGATTGGCAGCAGCGATGCGCTCTACGCCAACCTGGTCGCCTATTATC
>JAFDYG010000531.1 GCA_018267545.1 Bacteroidota bacterium | reverse complement strand
GTGAGGGGAAGGACCTTGGTAGGACTGCCGCCCTTGACATTGCCGGCGACGCCCGCAGCGGTGGATGCGGCGGCGGCAGATGCTGCAGCGGCCGACGCGGCTTCCAGCTCCTGCTTCAGGGCCTCGAGCCTTTCTTTTCTTCTGCCGGTGATGATGATGTCGTAGCCGCCTGCTGCGGTAAATTTCCTCGCGGCCGCCTGGCCGAAGCCGGACGTTGCGCCAGTGACTAGGATGATCTTATTCATAATGCTGTAACGAAGTTTAAGAATGATTGTAGGACGAGGTTACTCTTGTCCGTTTCTTCGAGCATACCCATGTGTGCCGAATTGTCCAGGATATGGATATGAGACAAGGAGGGTAGGTGGGATTGTTCGAGGGCGTGCTGTGGTGAAACGGCCTGGTCGTAGGTGCCGACGACGAAGAGGATGGGGCAGTTCAGGCTGGCCAGAACCTCGGTTCTATCGGGCCTTGCGATCATGGCTTCATAATAGGCTATGAGCGCCTCGGGTAAAAAGCTGGAGTAGCGTTCGATGCTATCGTTTATAAGGCCAGGCCGGTTGTCTCGGGTCCCGGCGGCAAAAAGATTAGGGGTAGATTGTTTGATAAAAGCGGCGCTGCCATTCGTGCGGATAAATTCGATGGCTTTGCGGCGGGTTGCTTTTTTCTCTTCGCTGTCGGGATAAGCCGTCGAGTGAAACAGCCCCAGCGCAAGAAGCCTTTCGGGGTGCTTTTGAGCAAAGGCAAGACCGACATAGCCGCCCATGCTGTGGCCGATGAGGACGCATTGGGAAATGGCTTCGTGATCCAGGATCTGTAGAAGGTCTTCCGCGAGAGCTTCCATGGATGTCGCCTCGGTGAGCGTGCTGGAGCGGCCGCTGCCGTACAGGTCGGGGATGAGCAAACGATAGTTTTTCTTTAGAGCGTCGAGTTGCTGGTCCCATACGGCGCCGTCTTCGGCAAATCCATGAAGAAGGACGACGGGCATACCCTGGCCTTCTTCACGATAGAAGAGGGTTTTCGATTCGAGCACGAGAGTCTTATCCACGGCTTGTCCTTGTTTTGATAATCGTTATGATGTTCCAGGCCAGGAATAGGACGGTGATTAAAACCGCCAGCTTGGAAATGCAGTCGCCGAATCTGGCGTAGAAGGTTAGACTATTTTCTGCGGGGACCTGGTAGCGGATAACAGCCGACTCCATCCACGGACGCGATTCTACTATATTTCCTTCTGCGTTGATGACGCAGGAGACGCCGGTATTGGCGCTGCGGATAACCCAGCGGCGGGTCTCGATGGCGCGAAGCCGGGCGTAGTTTTCGTGCTGGCCGTAGCCGGGAGTGTTACCCCACCAGCCGTCATTGGTAATGACCGCAATGACATTGGCGCCGTTACGAACGTAGCGGGACATGAATTCACCATAGATGCTTTCGTAGCAGACGGAAGGCGCGATATGATAGGAATGATTGGTCGTATTGAGGACGGTGCGTTCGTCCTGGCCGGTGTAGCCATTGGTGGTGCCGCCCAGCTTTTCAAACCAGGAGTCGATGATGTGCAGGAAGGCGGGCAGCGTCTCGACGCCGGGGACGAGCTTTGATTTGTGATAGAAGGCTAGCGGGCCAGTGCTATCGAAGAGGGCGGCCGAGTTGTAGCTTTCGAAATATCGTTCGGTGTCGGGGATTTTTTGAGCCGAAGAGGAGTGCTTGTTGTCGAAAATGCGGACGGCTTCCAGACCGGTAAGGAGATTGATGTTTGGATGCCGGTGGAGAAAATCCCAGAGAGGATTGAGGAAGAAGCTTTCCTTGAGACGATCTTCGACAAAACCGTGTTCGCTGTAAAGCGCTGTCTCGGGCCAGACGACGAGGACGGTATTGCTGTCGATGGACGAATCGCTGAGGTGAATAAATTTATGGAGCTGTGCGTCGAAGCTGCCGGTGGAGAGCTTTTCGTAGGGGTCGATATTGGGCTGGACGATGACGACATTTTCTTTAGGCGTATTGACCAGCGTGTGGATTCTGGATGCATGGATAAGCAGGGATAATACAAAAGGCAGCAGAAGGACCCCCAGCGAGTAGGCGAGCAATTTTTTGAAGTGACCGCTTTTGAATTCCTTCAGGGTAAGGCGAAAGAGCATAACATTGACGGCCATGATCCAAAGACCGCCGCCGCTGACGCCGGTGTACTCGTACCACTGGACCCAGCTGGTACGGGTGGCGAAGACATTGCCCAGGGTGAGCCAGGGCCAGCTGAGACCCCAGTCCTGCAGGTGGATGTATTCGAAGGTGAGCCAGAAGATGACCAGGGAAATATAGCCCGCAGTGTCGCCCATCCGCTTCTTGACCGAATAGAAGCCCAGCCAGGGGATGCACATGAGGACGCTGTTGGCGAGGATGGCCCCGACCGCACCGGGCTCGGAGGCGTTCCATACCCACCAGGTGGTGGAGGCATTCCAGATGACCATCGTAACGTAGACCCAGCCGAAGAATTTGCGCTTGCGGATGCCCTGCCGCTCCAGCCGGAGCAACGGGATAAAAGCGACAAAAATCAAAAAGGTAAGAGGCGACTCCGGCCAGGCCGCAAAAAGCAACAGACCGGATAATGCCGACAAAAGATAAGGGGGCGGCTTTTTCATATAATTTAGCGGCGGCTATAGTTTGGCGCTTCCTTCGTGATGTCGATATCGTGCGCGTGGCTTTCTTTCATGCCCGCATTGGTGATCTTTATGAATTGAGCTTCCTGCTGCAGGGCGCGGATGTCTTTGGCCCCGCAATAGCCCATCCCTGCCCGGAGGCCGCCGACGTATTGCTGAACGACTTCGCTGAGGTTGCCCTTGAAGGCGACCCGGCCTTCGATACCTTCGGGGACCAGTTTCTTGATATCGTCTTCTACGTCCTGGAAGTAGCGGTCGCTGCTGCCCTGGGTCATGGCCCCGATGGAGCCCATGCCGCGGTATTGCTTGAACTTTCTTCCTTCGTAGATAATGGTTTCACCGGGGCTTTCTTCTACACCGGCGAAGACGCTGCCCATCATCACGACGTTGGCGCCTGCGGCCAGGGCCTTTACCATATCACCGGTGTAACGGATACCGCCGTCTGCAATGACCGGGATATTCCGGGCATTGAGGGCGGAGGCAGCTTCCATGACGGCGGTGATTTGGGGAACACCGGCTCCGGCAACGATACGGGTGGTGCAGATGGAGCCCGGCCCGATACCGACCTTGACGGCGTCGGCTCCGGCGTCGGCCAGGGCCTTGGCGCCTGCGGCCGTGCCTATGTTACCGGCGATGACCTGGAGCTGCTTGAAATTCTTTTTCAGGTTTTTGAGCGCATTGATGACGCCGATATGGTGTCCGTGGGCGCTGTCCAGCGTGACCACGTCGACACCGATCTGCTGGAGGGCGCTGGCGCGATCCAGCAGGTCCTTGGTGATGCCGAGGGCGGCGCCTACGAGCAGACGGCCATAGGAATCTTTGACGGCATTGGGATAGCTGGATAGCTGCAGGATGTCGCGATAGGTAATGAGACCGATGAGCTTGCCTTGCTTGTTGACGACGGGCAGCTTTTCGATCTTATATTTCTGGAGGATTTTTTCCGCTTTTTTCAGATCAGTTCCTTCGGGAGCGGTGATGAGCCTTTCGCCCGGCGTCATGACTTCGTTGACCTTGCGACGTTTGTTGTCTTCAAAGCGCAGGTCACGATTGGTGAGAATACCGACCAGGATATTATTGTTGTTGGTAATGGGAATACCGCCGATCTTATTTTCTTTCATCAGCCGAAGAGCGTCGCCGATGGTGGCATCTTCGTTCAGGGTGACGGGGTCGATGATGAGCCCGCTTTCGCTTCTTTTTACCTTACGCACTTGTTCGACCTGCTTTTCGATGCTCATGTTTTTGTGCAGGATGCCGATGCCGCCTTCCCGGGCCAGGGCAATAGCCAGCGTGGCCTCAGTAACGGTGTCCATAGCTGAAGACAGCATGGGGATATTCAGCGTGATGTTCTTGGTGAGCTTGCTGCGGATGTCCGCTTCGCGGGGCAGTACCTGGGAAAATGCAGGGAGTAATAGTACGTCGTCGAATGTCAGTCCTTCTCCGAAAAATTTGGGGGGGAATTTAGATTTCCCAGCGGGGGAATTTATTCTTGCCATGTGCAAAGATAGGGTAGCGGGGAGGTACGGTCCAAATTTTTGTCCGGGGGGTGCGGCGTCTTCCGGCTCCTTTTCGGATCAAAGCCGTGCTGATGCTAAGCGTCGCTGCCGGTGTCGGAAGTGCCGGTGAGCTGGTATCTCCTGCCGGGCAGCGGGGTGACGAGTCCTTGTAATTCAAGGTTGAGCAGATGCATGGAAAGGTCGGGAGAGGATAGGCTGATGCGGGTAAGAAGCTCATCAAAAGACAACCCGGAATTTTCTGTTAAAAGTTTCATAACGGCTTTTTCAGGAGCAGTTAGAGAAGGAGTACCCGAAGAAAAAGGAAGCTGTGCTTGTGTGCCCGTCTGTTTAGCAGGCCATCGCCAACCCATGGCGGATTGCAATTGATCCGAGGAGATGAGCACGTCGGCTTTCCCCTGACTGAGCAGCCAGTTGCAGCCGGAGCTACGATTGTCTGTCAGCCGGCCGGGGACGGCAAATATTTTCTTGCCATAGCCTGCTGCGGAGTCCACGGTCGATAAGCTGCCGCCCTTGCGGGCGGTTTCCACCACGATAAGCGCGTCGCAAAGACCGGCGACAATTTTATTGCGGGCGGGAAAGTGAAAGCCGGTGGGGCCTTCGTGAAGCCCGTAGGAGGTGAGCAGGCCACCGTCCTGCAGCATCGATTTGGCAAGCCCCAGGTTTTCTTGCGGGTAGATATGACCGAATCCGTGGCCCAGCAGGGCGACGGTTGGAATATTGTATTTGAGAGCGGCTTTGTGAGCGCAGGCGTCGATGCCATAGGCGAGACCGCTAAGGATGACCAGGCCGGGCTGGGTGAGATGGCGGATAATCTGTTCGGTGGTTTGCCTGCCGTATTCGCTGGGCATCCTTGTACCGATGACGGCGACCATCTTTTCGGCGTCCAGGTTGGCATTGCCCTTATAGAATAATAAGGGTGGGGCGTCGGGAATGGTCAGGAGCCGGCGGGGATAGCCGGGAGAGGATATGAACAGCAGCCGGACCGCTTTTTTCTCCAGCTGGAGAAGTTCCTTTTCCAGGCGGCCCCAGTTGGAGAAATGGGTGATGGCATGGATAAGAGCGGGCTTTATACCCGTTTTTTGAAGGACTGTTTCATTGGCTTGAAATACGGACTTCGCACCGTCGAAATGACGAAGGAGAATTTTCGTATGTGCGGCGCCGATACCCGGTATTCGGGTGAGGGCCAGCTGGTATAGTGCATCTTTTTCCACTTGTTGGAGGATGCTATGCTTTCACTATCCGGCAAGGGTCTCGATGCCGGGAGGAAGTTTGTGTGTAAAGATAGCCCGGAGTTTTGACTTTAGCGGCTGATAACTTTTAGCTCGGTGCGACGGTTTTTGGCGCGTCCATCGGGCGTGGCGTTATCGGCGACGGGCATGGTATCGCCGAAACCTTTGGAAGAAAGTCGTTGTGCATTGATCCCGTGGTTTACCAGGTAGGTGGTAACGGCCTTGGCTCTGTTTTCAGAAAGAGTCTTGTTGTCGGGGGCCTTGCCTACGTTATCGGTATGTCCGTCGATTTGAATATGGACAGTGGGATTGTCTTTTAATAATTGTACGACTTCGTCGAGCTCGGTTTGGGATTCGGATTTGAGCTCGTACTTATTGGTTTCGAAAAAGATATTGTTCAGGACGATGGCGGCATTCGCCTCGATGGGCTGCAGGGGTATGTCGATGTTGAAGGTGGTGTCTCCTCCCGCATGGCTGAGAGAGAAGTTGTCGGAGAAGAAGAGATAGCCTTTTCGTTTGACGTTGAAGGCATAGTCTTTTCCCTTGGGAAGGGTGACGAGGTAGTTGCCGGTTTCGTCGGTTTGCAGGTTGCTGACGACTTCCCGGGTAGAGAGGTCGGTCAGGACGACGTTGGAGGGCAGGCCCTTGTGGGACTGGCGGTCGAATACTTTTCCTTTAACCCAGAGGGTCTGGGCCGGGCGGATGTCCTGGCGCAGATCGAAGCTATAGAGGTCGAGGCCGCCCCTTGTATCGGAACGGTCGCTGGCGTAGTAGGCCGTCTTCCCATTGGCCGCGACGACCAGGCTGCCTTCGTTTTCGATCGTATTGATGGGATAGCCTAGGTTTTCGGGTTTGCTCCATACGCCCTGGGGGCCTTTGCGGGTTACGAACAGGTCGTTATCGCCATAGCCGGGGTGGCCGTTGGAAGTAAAATACAGCGTTTGGTTGTCGGGGTGAATGAAGGGAGAGCCTTCATCGCCGACGGTATTGACAGAGGGACCGAGGTTTTCGGGGGTGCTCCACTGTCCGTTTTTCAGGTGATGGGTGACGTAGAGGTCGCTGCCGCCATAGCCGCCCGGCGCCTGGCTGGAGAAATAGAGGTCGCGTTTGTCGGGAGAGAGGGAAGGGGCGGATTCCCAGTATTCGGTATTGATGCTATCGCCCATGTTCTCCGGGGTGCTCCAGCCGTCGGCCGTGAGATAGGAGATATAAAGGTCGCAGCTCCCGCGGCCGTCGGGGAAGTTACAGCCGGTGAAGATGAGCCATTGACCGTCCTGGGATATGTTTTGCGCGCCTTCGTTCTGGTTGGTATTGATGTTGCCGGGCAGGTTCCTGGACTTGCTCCAGCCCTGGTCCCGTTTATTGGACTGGTAAAAGTCTTCGTTGAAATGGTTGACCCGGCGGGTATAGATGAGGGTGTTGCCATCGATGGTGATGGTCGGGTAGTATTCGGAAAATTCGGAGTTGATGCTGTCGCCCATGTTGACGGGGTCGAACTTATAGTCCTTGACCGGATGAGCGGCCGCGTAGTCGAGGGCGAACTGGTAGCACCTTTTTCGGTATCCGCCTGCTTTACGGCTGGTTTCGTTGAGGTTGGGAACGGTGAGGAAGGTGGTGACGGCCTGGAGGGCGGCGGCGAAGTCGCCTTTGCCTGCCAGGTCGATCGAATAAGGGAGGTTATAGTCCATGAAATAGACGCTGTCGATGGCCCTGGCTTTTTCGTAGGCTTCGACGGCGGCGGGGTAGTTTTTTTGTTCTCCGTACATGCCGCCGAGGGAGAGCCAGGCGTCTTCGAATCTGGGGTCGATGTTGATGGCTTGCTTGAGGGCGTCGATTGCTCCTTTAAGATCATAGTTTTGAGCCAGTTCCGTTGCCTTGGAGAAGTATTGGCCGGCCTTTTTGCTGACTTTTTCCGGATTGTACTGCTGTGCGTGAGCCCGGGTAAGGACGGCAAGTGACAGGAGGAGAAGGAGGAGCTGGTTTTTCATACAGGAAAATTACAAATCAAAATCTTAAACGGAAGTTATAAAGATTTATGTTAGGGCACGTGGATGTATTTGTGCAGCTGCAGGGAGAAACCCCATTTGGGATTGGCCTTGATATAGTCGATAATCAGGGGAGTGACGGCGGAGGATTTGCTCCATTCGGGCTGGAGATAGAGCCGGCAGGTGGGGGGGACCTGAGCCGCCCATTGTTCAGCCCAGGCGAAGTCCGTCTTATTATATATAACAATCTTTAACTCGTTTGCCACGGGCGGGACCGAGGGGTGAGGGGCCTTGAATTTCTTGGGGGAAAGGCAAATCCAGTCCCAGTCGCCGCTGAGGGGGGAGGAACCGGAGGTCTCGATATGGGTGGACAGGCCTGCCTGGCGGAGTGCGCGGGTCAGGGCCGTACAGTCGTGCATGAGGGGCTCGCCGCCGGTGATGATGACGATACGGCCGGGTTCGGCGGCGGCTTCGGCCACGAGCTCGCTGATTTTTCGCTGGGGGTGCTTGGAGGCGTCCCAGCTTTCCTTGACGTCGCACCATACACAGCCGACGTCGCATCCGCCGAGACGGATGAAGTAGGCTGCCTTTCCCTGGTGAAAGCCTTCGCCCTGGAGGGTATAGAAGGATTCCATGACGGGGAGGGTGGCGTCAGGGCCGCCGGCGGGGGAGCTGCCGTCGGGGAGCCCGCCGGCGATGGGTTGATATGTATTAATTTCCATCTCCATTTCTCGTGATACAGGCCTGGTAGGTGTTTTTCAGCAGGGCGGCAATGGTCATAGGACCTACGCCGCCGGGTACGGGGGTAATATAGCTGGCGAGGGGGGCCACTTCCTTGAAATTGACGTCTCCTTTTAGGGCGAAACCGCTTTTTTTGCTCGCATCGGGGACGCGGGTGATACCGACGTCGATGATGATCGCGCCTTTTTTGACCATGGAGGCGGTGACGAATTCGGGTTTACCCAGGGCGGCTACAATAATATCTGCCTGAAGGCACAATTCCTGGAGATTACGCGTGTGGGAGTGGCAGATGGTGACGGTGCAGTTGCCGGGGTTGCTGTTTCCGCTGAGCAGGATGCTCATGGGGCGTCCGACGATATTGCTGCGACCGACCACGACGGCGTGCTTTCCGCGGGTATCTATTTTATAGTGTTCGAGCATGAGCATGATGCCATGCGGGGTGGCGGGGACGAAGGTGGACAGGCCCTGGACCATCCGGCCGACATTTTCGGGGTGGAAGCCGTCCACGTCTTTGGAAGGGTGAATGGCATTGATGACCTTTTCGTCGGAAATGTGTTTGGGCAGGGGGAGCTGGACGAGGATCCCGTCGATGTCGATGTCGTTGTTCAGCTCCTCGATGACGGAAAGCAGCTTGTTTTCGCTGACGCTTTCTTCCAGTCGCAGGAGGGTGGAGCTGAAGCCGATTTCCGCGCAGGCCTTCACTTTGGCTCCGACGTAGGTTTCGCTGGCGCCGTTGTTTCCAACCAATACGGCTGCGAGGTGGGGGACCTTTTTTCCTTCTGTTTTTAGCTGGGCTACCTGGAGGGTTAGTGCGTCTTTAATAGCTCTTGAAGTGAGCTGTCCATCTAATAATTCCATGCTGCAAAGGTAGGATTCACGGCGGAAGAAAAGAGCAACAAAGTTTTTATAAATTATTATAATATTTAATACAACTATCAGGGTTAATACCTAAGTGAATTAGTCATTTTGTCCTTAATAGTATTACATTATAAAATATTGATATTTTGCCTTTACATGAGAATAAAAAAATATAGAATAAAAAAATATGGTTTTCGCGTGTGCTTTTGGTTTAGGTTGATCCTTTTCTTAGGTATTTATTTACAATCAATTATTCATTATTTTTTGTACTGATAGAAAATATATTTTATTGGTACTTTTTTACCTTTTTGTTAACGCATCTTAACATTTTTTTTTGTTGTCAAAAAAAGATAATATAAATTACAACCCACTAACTAAAAACTAACAAGTCACATGAGAAAATTTCTATCACTGCTTGCGGTGCTGTCCATGTTATGCCTGACAGCGTCCGCCCAGAGTCGAATTCCCGTAAAAGGTAAGGTGCTTGATGAGGCTGGTCAGCCTGTTCCTTTCGCCACGATTAGAGTAAAAGGCGAAAAACAAGGGGTTAGTGCTGACGGCGACGGGAATTTTACGATTAGAGTCACCAAGGGTTCTGTTTTGATGGTCAACGCTGTCGGTTATGGCGGCGTGGAAATGGTAACAGACGGTGGCGATCTCTCCTTTCACTTGAAACGTTCGGGTCAGGCCTTGTCCGAAGTCGTGGTGAGCACGGCCTTCGGTGTCAAGAAAAGCGAGCGTACTACTCCTTACAGCGCTCAGGTAGTCAAATCCGAGACGCTGAACCTGATTCCCCAGACCAGTCTGGCGGATGCCCTGGCCGGTAAGGTTGCCGGTGTTCAGTTCCGTTCTCAGTCTCCCTCCAAATTAAACAGTCAGGCTTTTGCACGTATCCGCGGCGGTCTTTTGATCGACAAGGATGTCAGCCCCATTTATGTGGTCGACGGTACGATCCTGAGCAGTGACGGAGATCGTGACGGTGCTTACGATATCGACCCTGCTACGGTCGAAAGCGTAACGGTGCTGAAGGGCGCCAATGCAACTGCGCTGTTCGGCAGCAAGGCGGCCAACGGTGCTATCGTCGTTACTACCAAGAAAGGTGGTGTCGGCGGCCGCTCGATGATTACGGTCAACCAGGGTGTGATTGCCGACCGCGTAGGAAGGCAGATTAAGAGCCAGAACCGTTATGCCGGTGGTGCGGTCAGCACCCTGACTCCCTACCACTGGAAGACGGGCGACCCCGATTCCTGGAAGACACTGGAAGGGGTTGGTTTCCCTGACTTTACCGATGACTCCAGCTGGGGTCCGGAGATGCTGGGTCAGGATTATGCGCCCTGGTACTCCTTCGTTCCCGGAACGAAGTATTCGGGTAAGGCTGCCAAGCTGACGCCCATCCCCAACAACACCAGGGATTTCTGGAATACGGGTCTTACGTCGAATACCAACGTGACCTTTACCAAGGGCGGACAGGGTTATACGACTCGTCTTTCCTATTCCAAACAATATATCAAAGGTTTGATTCCCAATACCAGCTCCAGCAGGGACATCCTTAGCGGAAGCTTCAATGTGGATATGAACAAATTCATCTCCGCCGGCGCCGATATCAACTACAATACCCAGATGATCAACGGCCAATATAATGACGGATATGCCAACGGTACTTCCGGTAACTTCGGTCAGTGGAACCACCGCGACCTGGATATGAAGATCATGAAGGAACTGCGCGGCCTGCTGACGCCTGCCGGTACGCTGGCTTCCTGGAACTGGGCTCGTAACCCCGATGGATACTCCGCCAGCAATCCGGCCGCTTTCTTTGCCGGCAACTACTGGTACAATTTCTATGCTGAGCAAGACAATCGGAACCTGCAGCTGCGTCGTGATCGTATTTACGGCGATGCTTATATCAAGCTGAATCCTTTCGAAGGCATGAGCATCAAGGGTACGGTTCGTAAGGACCAGTATCAATACTGGCAGGAGAACATCACTTCTTCCCTCCTGGAGAAGAGTGGTGCCCAGACCGGTGTGTTAGCCAGCTTTGCAACGGGCGAACGCTATCAGAATGAAATGAACTACGAGTTTATCGCTACGTATAATCACACTTTCTTCAAGGATCTCGCGTTCAACATCCTCGGTGGATGGAACACCAACACCTACTCTCGTAAGACGGTTGGCGTTGCCACCGCTCAGGGTTTGAACATCCCCAATTTCTATGCGATCGCTAACTCCAAGGCCCAGCCCACCGTTACGAACGATCGCCTGAATTCCAAGATCAATTCCGTCTTCGGAAGCGGTGACTTAGAGTACAAGCGTTTCATCAGCGCTACCTGGGCTGTACGTAAGGACTGGGTGTCTACGCTGCCTGCCGGCAACAACAGCCTGTTCTATCCTTCTGCGGGTGTGGCTTTTGTCCCTTCGGAGCTCGTAAAGACGATGCCTTCCTGGATGTCTTTCGCCAAGGTGTTCGGCTCCTGGGGCCGCAAGCCGCTGACGCTGGATATCTATCAGACCAACAGTCCTTATGCCGTTGCTCAGAACCAGTGGAACGGAAACTTCCTGATGAGCACTCCCGGTTCTGTTCCTGATTCTGCGCTCCGCGGGGCTCTTATCACGACGTATGAAGCTGGTCTCGACCTGCGTTTCTTCCAGAACCGCTTAGGTATCACGGTGACCTATTATAATGAAAATGCAAAAGAGCAGCCTGTAAAGATCAACGTCGATGCCGTCAGCGGTATCCGTTCCAAGTCGATCAACGCGGCTACGGTAGAGCGTAAAGGTTTTGAATTTGCTGTGAATGCACAAATCCTGAAGTCGACCAATTTCAACTGGAATGTCACGGCTACACTGGGTTATCTGATGAGCAACAAGGTGACCAAGCTGATCGGCGATATCAAGCAGATTCAGCCTACCAACTGGATAGGCAGCTTCGGTACCCGTTATGCATCGGCCTTCCAGGTGCTGGGCAAGGACTGGGGTCAGCTGGTCGGCGGTGGCTATACGGTCAACGACCAGGGCGTACCTCTGATCAACCCGGCCAATGGTCTGTATGTAACAGGCGACGCCAACTACGATTGGGGTAGCATCGTTCCGAAGATCACGGGTGGTTTCCAGAACCTGTTTTCCTATAAGAATTTCATCGCCAACGCCAGCTTCGACTATCAGTTCGGCGGTCGTTTCTTCTCTCTGACGGAAAGCTGGGGTATCTTCTCCGGTATCACCGAAGAGACCGGTTACAACAACGACAAGGGCAAGAGCGTTCGTGACGCGGTTGCAAGCGGCGGCGGTGTACACGTAAAGGGTGTCAGCTCTGTAGACAAGAAGACTCCGGTCGATATGTATGTTTCCGGTCAGTCTTATTTCCAACAGTTCTATTCTCAGAAGATCGCCGCTCCCTTCGTTCACAAGCTGTCCTTCGTGAAGCTGCGTGAGGTTAGCCTGGGTTATCAGCTGCCTGTCAAGAAGTGGGGTTTTGCTACCAAGTTCGTCCAGAGCGCAACGGCTTCTGTTGTTGCACGTAACCTGTGGCTGATCTACAGCGCGAGCAAGAACTTCGATCCTTCTGAAATTTCCGATGTATACGGCGAAAACGGCCAGCTGCCCAATACCCGTTCACTCGGCTTTAACCTGAGCTTCACCTTTTAATCCACCTTTGAAAGGCCCTGGAAGGGCCTCGTCCGAGGACAAACTTTAAACACTAACAACAATGACACTCTATAAGAAATTCAAGATAAGTATCGTAGCAGGGCTTTCGCTGGCCGTGCTGACAGGAACTTCCTGTAAGAAAGTCAAGGAATTCGGCGATTTGAATCAGGACCCCACCGCCACTACGGCTCCGATTCCCCCCGCTCTTTTGTCCAATGTGCTGTCGAACATGGCTACGTTCACCTGGGATGCGGGTGGTATCAATACGGTTTCCGGACTTTATAGCCAATACTTTTCGGAGACTCAGTACACGGATGCGTCTACCTACAGCAAGCAGAGTCTCAACTGGGACGACTATTTCGCGGGCTCGTCTACCAATGCATCTACACAAGTGGGTTATCTGAACAACCTGCAGGCTATCATCAGCTATTGCACGAATCCTGCTACGGCGACGACCGCTGCAACGTATGGCTCGGTAAATAACCAGATCGCCATTGCCCGGATCCTGAAGGCTTATATCTTCAGCCAGCTGACCGATGCGTTTGGAGACATGCCGTATTTCGGCGCTTTGAAGGGCGACAATGGTACGGTCGTTTACGACAAACAGTCGGTCATCTACACCGATCTGTTCAAGGAGCTGACGCAGGCCGTCGCCCAGTTCGACGGCGGAACGGTTTCCGGCGATATCCTGTTCAGCGGTAATACGACGAAGTGGAAGAAGTTCGCCAACTCACTGCACGCGCTGCTGGCGCTGCACCTGAGCAAAGTGGATGCTGCGACCGGGAAGAAGGAATTTGCGGCTGCCCTGGCTGCTTCGGGTGGTGTGATCGAGGAAGGCGGCGACGTTTCGCTGGCTTTCCCCGGCGGCA
>JAFDYG010000530.1 GCA_018267545.1 Bacteroidota bacterium | reverse complement strand
TGTATAGCGTGGTGACGAAGGAGATCATGAAGGAGCAGCTGATTACCGATTACAACAGTGCGTTCAAGAGTATCCCCGGAGCGGGTGTGCCGCTTGTCTATAACCAGGGGCGCAGTTCTTTCCTGTCGAGAGGGTTCAATACGGAGAATCTCGTGCGAAACAGCGTTTCGGGATTTGTATATACCAATATCGACCCGGCCAATCTGGAACGGCTGGAGGCCATCAAGGGTCCTTCGGGCACCCTCTTCAACAGCAGCATGATTTCTTTCGGGGGCCTTTTCAACCGGGTGACGAAGCAGCCTTTCGATTCTTTCCGGGGCGAGCTCAGCTACACCGGTGGAAGCTTCGACCTCAACCGGCTCACCTTCGATCTCAATACTCCGCTGAACAATGAAAAGTCTGCCCTGCTTCGTGTAAACGGCGCTTTGCATACCGAGCAGAGCTTCCAGGATGCAGGATTTACCCGCAGCTATATGCTGGCTCCCAGCTTTGTCTACAAGGCCAGCGACAAGCTGAGCTTTTTGCTGGATATCGAAGCGACTTCTTTCAATGCGACCTCGCCGATTCGTTTTGCTCCGTTCTCGGGCGGGAAGATTCATGACGTCAGAGATCTTGGCATGGACTACAAGCGGAGCTTTGCCAACAACACGGTGGACTATACGACGCGGCAGGTCAATATCTTTGGGCAGATCAACTACCAGATTTCGTCCCAGTGGAAATCGCAGACCCTTTATACCCGCACCTTTTCGACGACCCGGGGTTATGTCGGCCAGTTGATCGGCAAGTCGGACAGCACGCTGCAGCAGAGTGTGCAGCCGCAGGACTTCCCTTATTACGGTACAAACATTCAGCAGAATTTTACCGGGGACTTCTTCATCGGCAAGATGCGGAACCGGCTGGTGGCAGGAGTGGACTTGTACAATCAGAAAAGCGATTGGACGCAGACGACGGTATTGATGCCGATCATCAACTTCAGGCATCCCGGGGCTGCCTATAACAATTATAATTCGGACAAGATCGATTCGGCTGCGGCGCGGACTGCCAGGGTCAACTATAGGACCAATCAAACGACGTATGGCGTTTATTTCTCCGATGTACTGAATCTGACGGAGCAATTGAATGCAATGGTCAGCTTGCGTGCGGATAGATTCGACAATAAGGGCACGTACTATCCTGCCCAGGACTCGACAGTAGGTTCATATACGCAGAACTCACTTTCGCCGAAATTCGGGGCCGTTTATCAGATCGTGAAGGACAGGGTTTCCTTGTTTGGAAACTATATGAACGGGTTTAGCAATATAGGAGGCACCGACTTCAGTGGGGTTTCCTTCAAACCCCAGCATGCGAATCAGTGGGAAGGCGGGGTCAAGTTGGACCTGCTGGGACATAAGGTCAGCGCTACCTTCAGCTACTACGATATCCGGGTAGCCAATGTTACCCGTGACGATACTGCTCATGCGGGTTATTCGATCCAGAATGGCACACAGCTGAGCCGAGGCTTCGAAGGCGAGATCATTGCCAATCCTTTCGCGGGCTTCAACATTGTGGCAGGGTATACCTATAATGACAGCAAGTATACGCAGGCCAACAAGTCGGTCCAGGGACTGCGGCCAGCGACGGCTGGACCTGCGAACCTGGCGAATCTCTGGATGAGCTACCGGGTTGTGGGCGGGAAGGTGAAGGGGTTGGGTTTTGGATTTGGCGGGAACTATGGAAGCTCCGGTTTCCAGTCCAATACGTCTACCTTTGTGTTTACTATTCCTTCTTATCTTGTGCTCGATGCGACCGTATTCTATGACCAGCCTTCGTACCGGATCGGTGTGAAGGTGGACAACCTGACCAATGAAAAATACTGGTCGTTCCGGCTGGCGCCGCAGAATCCGACCCGTGTGTCAGCAAACATCACATTCCGATTCTAATGGTAAAGAAATTCATTCGAAAAATACATCTCTGGCTCGGACTTAGTTCCGGGCTAGTTGTTTTTACAATAGCGCTGGCTGCCTCTATTCTTGTGTTCGAGGACGAGGGGAGGGAGCTGTTTCAGCATGACTTCTATCATGTCAAAGCCGTCGGTGCGCAGCGTTTGCCGATCAAACAGCTGACGGACACCTTCAAGGTTCATTTTCCCAAGGAAAAGGTCACGAATATCCGGTTCAAGGAGAAGCCGGATGCGGCGGTGCTATTTATCAGCCGGAAGAATATCACGGTCTCTATGGACCCTTATACGTCGACGATTATTGGGGTACAGAAGCAGAACCGGGATTTTTACAGCATCGTGCTGGACTATCACACGCATTTGCTGATGGGAGAATTTGGGAATGCGATCATAAAGGTGAACGTGCTTATTTTCTTTATCATGTGTGTCAGCGGTCTGGTCCTCTGGTGGCCGAAGCAGCGGAAATTCTTCAAGCAGGCGGTGCGGATCAATTTCAAGACCAAGAACTGGAAACGACTTAACTGGGATCTGCATAGTGTGCTGGGGTTTTACGCGCTGGCCGTGCTGCTCGTCATTTCGCTAACGGGGATGTTCTTCCTGTACGATTCGGTAAAACAGTTCGCTGGCTTTATCACCAATTCACCTGTGCCCCTTAAGGAAGAGAAGTTCAAGTCGACGAGGGGAGAGGATAAGCAGAAATATGGGATCGACAAGGCTTATGGATATATGGCGTCGCAGTATCCGGGCGCGATGGAGACTTTTATTACGCCGCCTGCGGATTCAACGGCGGCGATCCGGGTATTGATGCGTTATCCGTATGCTATTACGCGGCGCCAAAATAGCCTGATCTTCGATCAATATAGCGGGAAGATACTAAAGACGGAGCTCTACAGTCAATATACGGGCTACGACTATATCGCCAAGAGCAATTACAATCTTCATACCGGAAAGATTGCTGCGCTGGGTATCGGCAGCAAGATCATTTACTTCCTGGTCGCCTTGATCGCGGCGTCGATGCCGGTGACGGGCTTTCTGATCTGGTTTGGAAAATATCGTAAATCTACGAAGAAGCGCCAATCAGCATCGGCATCCCTTCGGTCAGCTTCTCCAGTAAACGCATGATGCGATCTCTTTCTTTGCGAAGGAAGCTGATCTCGTTTTCGAGGTGAGCGATCTTTTCGTCCTTGCTGCAGATCACCTGCCCGTATAATTGGCGGGTGTTTTCAATCATTTCTTTCCAGTGCTCGTCCTTTGCGGGTGGGGGAGTGGCCGTGGTTTCGCTGAATTGGATGACGGGTTCTTTCTCCGACAGCAGCTCCATGAGCGACACATTCAATATGGCCGCCAGTTTCTCCAGGCGGTCGGCCGTTAGCCGCGTTTGATTATTCTCAATCCGGGAATAGGCATTCTGTGTGATGCCTAGCTGGTCGGCGATGTACACCTGTGAGTAGTTCCGATACTCTCTCAATAGCCTTAGCTTTTGTCCTGTCATAAGGGGATAGATTGGTTCGTTTCCCGGATAGGTGCATCCGGTAAATACTTGTGTCCTGACAGGGAAGGGCCTAGTGTTGTACTAATCAGGCCTTGGATGAGAAAATAGTTAAACAGATACGTTAAAAGAGCTTCTGCGGATTTTTAAAACCCGTGTTTTTTGTATAGGAAATGTACGATTCACGCCCCCAAAAGCGGGACATAAATTAAACAATTTACGCATAAACTATTAGTAAACCGGATAGGATATCCAGTAGCCTCTTAGCAATTTTACGTTACGCTGCGCTATTGCAGTGCTTCTGAAAAAACTAGAAAAAGATGAAAAGCTTAAACTTCGCCGCAATGGAAAACGTACAAGGCGGTTCCGCTGGTAACATTTCCATCAACATCCCCCTCTCCGGCGTTCTGTCTGTATTGGGTCTGGGTTCACTCCTCGGTCTGGGCCTCGGAGCGGGTATCGGTATCAGCTACAGCATCAACGATCTGACGCTGCCTACATTACCCAATCTGTAATGATTTAGGAAACAGGATGATAATTCCCGGCAGGTTTTGTCATCCTGTTCCTTTTTAGAACAACTCTTTCATTTTCATTTTATGACTGATCTAGCTGCGGCACAACGGAAGGATAGTTTGGAAGGCATATCGCCTTATACTTTGAATCCCTGGTATATTCTGGGGGGTTTTTGTTTCATCTATCTTTTCTTTAACTGGTACCTGCAAAGTGAGGTGCTGACCGAACAGGTCTATGCCTATACTCTTGCCGGTCAGGTTAACCCGGATAAGCTGGCGGCTTTTCTGGAAGGGCAACACCGAATGGTATTCCTTAGCTATATTATGGTACCGGTGACCCTTCTCATCAAAATGACTTTGGTAACCTTGTGCTTACTGACCGGCCTCTTGCTTACCTCTCAAAAACTACCGATCCGGTCCCTGTTTAAAATCGTGCTCATCGCCGAGTCGGCCTTTGTAGTGAGCACTTTATTTCGCCTATTATTACTGGCCTTTGCTATCCATGTCCAAAGCCTCGGCCAGTTCATGAGCTTCGCACCCCTTTCCCTCTACAGTCTTTTTAACCCCGCATCTGTTCCCAATTGGATGACCTACTCCCTGCAGACGCTGGACCTCTTCCAGGTGGTCTATGTGTTCCTGCTGGCGTATGGACTCCATCATTATACGGGTGAGCCGTTGAAAAAGACCCTGGGTTTTGTGCTGTGCAGCTATGGACTGGGCCTTTTTTGCTGTATGATCGGGTTCGCTTTTATCTCGGTCAGCTTTAATCCCTAAAACCCTATTATGAAATCGAAACGATCCGTGCCTTTTCGGTTACAACACGATCAATATGATTGTGGTGTGGCTTGTCTGCGCAATTTGTTGAATTTTTATAAGGCGGAGATCTCGCTTGAAAAGCTCCGGGAGTGGAGCGGCGCCGGCCGTCAGGGGACCAGCCTGTTGGGGCTCCATCAGGCTGCGACCCGGGTGGGATTTGCCGCTCAGGGAGCGCAGGCGGAATCCGTTGCCGACCTGCGTAAGGTGAAACATCCTTGTATCCTGCACGTGACGCCGGATGGGACGATGCAGCACTATGTCGTTTATTACCCGGACGAGCGCGCCTCGTTTCTGATCGGCGATCCTGCCAGTGGACTGGTCCGTATCTCGGGCTCCGACCTGGAGAAGATCTGGGTTAGCCGTACCGTTTTGTTACTCGAGCCGAGTGAACGGCTGGCCCAGTGGCAGGAACAAAGACAGAAGAAATTTCGCTGGCTTCGTGAAACGTTGAGCGAGGATGTTCATCTTTTATATGTGGCCCTGGCCCTGGGAGCTATCTGCTCGCTGCTGAGCCTTTCTACGGCCATCTTTTCCCAGCAGCTGATCGATCATATTCTCCCTGCCCGGCATCTTTCTACCTTGTACCTGGGGCTGGGTTCCCTGGGGCTTTTACTAATCCTGAAGGGCGTATTCTCCTTCTTCCGTCAGGATTTGCTTATCCGGCAGGGGTATGGGTTCAATCTCCGGGTCACGGGAGACTTCTTCCGGTCGATCCTCAACCTGGACAAGTCATTCTTCGATCATCGTCAGACCGGAGACCTGACAGCGAGGCTTGGGGACACGCTTAGAATCCAGCAGGCGGTGAGCTATATCCTGGGGGATATGGCGATACAGGGTCTGCTGATGCTGGTTTCGCTGGTTTTTCTTTTTATCTATAGCTGGCCCATTGCCCTGGGGTGTTTGCTGATGATCCCTGTCGTCTTTGGCATCGTAAAATACTTCGAAAAAGATATCGTCCGCGGGCAAAAGGAAGTAATGATTGCGCATGCCCGTAACGAGAGTAACTATGTAGACAGTATTCGCGGCATCCATACCATAAAAGCTATGAACAGACAACCCCTATTCGCGTCTACGGCGGCTTCTTTTTTCCAGTCTTTTCAGGATGCTATCCTGCGGCTGGGGAAGACGCGGATCCGTTTCGGCGTATTCCTTGAAATCGTTACGTCTCTGTTTCTTCTTAGTATCATCGGTTGGGCTTCACTGAGAGTTGTGCATGGCGGTCTTCACACCGGTGGACTGATAGCGGTTATCCAGCTGGCGGGTTTGCTCATGCAGACGGTAACTACGGTGGCGCTCACCAACCTGCAGGTGCAGGAGGCGGGTGTTGCATTGGACCGGATGTACGAGTTTACGATGCTGGAGCCTGAATTCGAGGTTCCGGCGGCTTCGGCTGGCGGCGTGGTTTCGGTGGTGAGTGGAAATGCCTCGGGGACTTCGGCCGCGGCGGCGGGTGCGCCTGGCGGCCCGGGGTTCGAGTCGTTCCGTCAGCTGACGATCGAGCGGATTGGTTTCCGGTTCCCCGGGAAGAAGCTATTATTAAAGGATATTTCTCTGGAGCTCAGGAAGGGAGAGATCGTGGCGCTGGCGGGGGAGAGCGGACAGGGTAAGAGTACATTATTGCAGGTTCTGCAGAAGTTCTATCCCTATGAGGGCGGTTCGGTCCGGTGTAACGGCCGCGAGTTGTCGGCGGTCGACACCTGGGCCTGGCGAAGTGTGATCGGGGTGGTGCCGCAGGACGTGGCGATCTTTAGCGGTACGCTGCTGGCCAATATTTGTCTCGATCCTACGGCAGACGTTCGCCGGTTGGCGGCTTTTTGCAGCGAATATGGGTTCGACCAATATTTTGAAAACTTCCCACAGTCCTATGCTACGATCCTGGGAGAAGGCGGGGTGGCGCTGTCGGGTGGGCAGAAGCAGCTGCTGGCGTTGGCCCGTTGTCTGTTCGCTGCTCCTCAGCTGGTGTTATTGGATGAACCGACCGCGGCGATGGATGCGGCGACCGAGCAATTCGTGATTTCGGTGCTGCAGCGGTATCGTTCGAATGCGGGGGTGTTGATCATTTCCCACAAGGATGCGATGACGGAGATTGCCAACCGGACGTATCTATTGGCCGGCGGGGTGGTGAGGGAGCAGCCGAAAGAGGGGTTGCTGGTGGTCATGCGGTAGATTTTGTATTTTTAGGGCATGGAGAAGGAACATCATTATCAGACCAGGCTCCGATGGACCGGCAATACCGGAGAAGGGACCAGTCATTATAAAACCTACAGCCGCGATCATCTTCTTTTTGCGGGGGACAAGCCGGAGATTCCGGCTTCTTCCGATCCTTCGTTTCGAGGGAATCCTCAGCGGTATAATCCCGAAGAACTATTGGTCGTTTCGCTTTCCTCCTGTCATATGTTGTGGTATCTGCATCTATGCGCCGTGAATGGGGTTGTCGTGGTCGACTACCAGGATGGGGCGGAAGGTGTCATGGTGGAGACGGCGGACGGGCCGGGTTATTTCAAGGAGGTAGTGCTGAAGCCGGTGGTGTTGGTGGCGACGGAAGCGATGCTGGAGAAGGCCCGGGCGCTGCATCATGAGGCGAACCGCTATTGCTTCATCGCAAATTCGGTTAAGTTTCCGGTGAAACACGAGCCGGAGGTAAGCGTGCTAGCGCATGTGTAGGAGGATCTTCCCGCGGTGTTCGTTACTTTCCATGTATTGTTGCGCTGCTGCGGCCTGTTCGAACGGAAATGTCTTGTCGATAATCGGTTTCATAGCGCCTTGGGCGATCAAGGGCCAGACGGTTGTCTCTATTTCTTTTGCCAGCTCCGATTTGAAGGCGGCGCTTCGGGGCTTGAGCATACTTCCTGTAATGGTTAGCCGCTTATTCATTATTTCTCTAATATCGATCTGGCTGTCTTTTCCCCGCATAGAATTGATATACACCAGCCGGCCTTCTTCGCGGAGCAGGCGAAGGTTCTTTATAGTGAAGTCACCGCCCGTCATGTCGAGGATGACGTCGATGCCGATGTCTTTTAGCCCGGCTTCAAAATCCTGTGTTTTATAATTGATGGCGCGGATGGCGCCCAGGGATTCGCACCAGCGGCATTTTTCGTCGGAGCCGGCCGTGGTGTAGACGTGTATGCCCATGGCGGAGGCGAGCTGGATGGCGGTTACGCCGATGCCGCTGCTGCCGGCGTGGACGAGGAAATTGTCGCCGGATTTCAGCCGGCCGGTCCGGAAGGCGTTGAGCCATACCGTAAAGACGGTCTCGGGCAGGCTGGCAGCTTCTTCCAGGCTCCAGCCCAGGGGTATGGGGAGGCATTGTCCGGCGGGGACGGTGACGTATTCCGCATAGCCGCCTCCGGTAACGAGGGCGCAGACGGGCTCTCCCAGCGCCCAGCGGGTGGGGCCGGGCCCGCAGGCTTCGATGGTGCCGGAGACTTCCAGGCCGGGGATTTCGGGGGTGGAGGAGCCATACGACTTGCTTATGCGCGAATAGATATCGCTGCGATTGAGACCGGCTGCTTTGACGCGAATGAGCACTTCTCCCGCCGCGGGGGCAGGGGTGGGTAGTTCGCGAAGCTCGAGGACTTCGGGGCCGCCTTTTTGGGTGATGAGAATCGCTTTCATGCTATAAAGTTAGGGCAGCTTTCAAATAATTATTATAATTGGGCCATGAAAAGAACTGATTCTTTACAGCTTGTCTTTCTACTACTGCTACCTATCCTGATCTTTTTCCCCCTTTTTCAGACTACTTATTTTTATACGGACGAAATAGTTCAGCTATGGCTGTACAAGAAGGGGACCGATTTCAATATGTTCATACCACAGGGGCGTTTTCTCAACAACTGGCTATTTCGTTCCCTCTATAGCCGGATAGATACTATCGAACAGCTGAAGTACTTGCGGATATTCGCCCTGGCCGGCTGGATGGTTTCGGTGCCCGTCTGGTTTTCGATATTCAAGCGTATCTGTAAGGACGAAGGGCTGCCCGGTTCGCTGGCCTTCTTCGCCACCTTGTACCTGATCACGAGTCTGCCCGTCGGCATTTCCATTCAATGGGCGGCTTGTATGGAATTGTTTATCGCCAACACCTGTGGATTGTTGTCGGGGTTCCTGGTGTATCGCTATGGCCGGAAGGGATGGCTGCCGGCCATAGTGCTGGGAGTGATCGCCCTGCTTTTCTACCAGAATGGATTTGGCTGTTACCTCCTGCCCTTGTTCCTGCTGCTTATTGCGCGGCAGAAGGTGGACAGGAGGATGCTGGCTCCCTTGCTCGTTTACCTGGCGATATATTTGATTTATTATATCCTGATCAAGGTGATGATGAGCCAGGTCTATCACATCAATACGACGGAGCGCGCGGCGTTTCTGAACGATCCGGAGGATAAGTTCCTGTATGTATTTCGTAAGATCCTGCCGGGTGCGTTTCACTTTAGCCTGGTCGTTTTAGAAACGAATGTCATCGGACGGATAATTTTTGGCGTATTGACGGTGCTTGGTTTGTGGTCGAACTACCGGTATTTTGTTCGTCACAGGAATGGAGGCGGCGTGGTATGGAGGGATTTCTTATTTTATGTAGTGCTGCTTTTTGGGGGGTACATACTGATCTATCTTCCCTCGATGATCATCCGGGAGGATTTCGCCTCCAACCGTACGTTGCTTGGTGTGGATATGGCCGTATTTCTTTGGGTTGCGCTTACGCTGATGCGGACCATTCAGCAGGACCGTTTCCGGTCGGTCGTCATCGAAGGGCTTAGCGTCGTGCTGGTGATTGCAGCGATCTATAACTTCAGGAGTATTTTCCTAAAACCGGCGCAGCATGAGTATACTGTTTTGAAAACATATTTCGACAAGAGCTATGACTCCTCCCGTATACAATCGGTGGATTACGTGCGTACGAAGGAAGATGAGGTACGTAAAAATTTCAAGGTGCAGACCTCGTGGGATGAATATGGGCTTTCCTCTTCGTATTTCGCCTGGGTGCCGGATGCGGTGACGCGGCAGCTGATTTTCGAGAAGACGGGGAACAGGGAAGCGGCGGGTAAGATACCGGTCAAGGTGTGGAAGACCCAGGAAGATTGGAAGGAGTCAGGGCCGCAGCCTTCTCCGGAGAAGCTGATTGTGAATGTGCCGGAGTTATTGCTGCAGTGATGAGAAGGCCCGCGCTTTGGGGCGACGAGGGGAGGGATTATTTCCCTTTCTTAGAATTATCGCTAGTTGTATAGGGAGCGGTTCCCCAGACCCATACGTCTTTGGAGTCTGGATAGAAGGCGAAGTTTTTGCGAACTACTTTTCCATTGTTATACTTCAATTCGAGAAGGTAGCCGTCGAGCGTATAGGTGCCGGCTCCGTCTTTGCTGGAATAGGCGGAGACGCTGCCGGTGGCTCCGCTAAAGCTGCCGCCGCCGGTGCTTTGGGTGGTAAATTGTCCCTGACCATTAAAGGTGAGTACGTTGGAGGATACGACCATCGAGCCGCCGCCCATGATGGTGTTGCCGCCTCCGGAGATGGTGCTCCAGGTCCCTGACATTCGTTCTCCTTTCTGAGCAGGCTTGGCCCAGAACCAGCGCGTTTCCCAGTTGTCGGTTTTATGGTCGTCGTTCATGGTGACGATTAGATTTTTGCCGTCGATTTTCCATACACCCCATTTCTTGGGTTCGATCTGTCGTGATTTTTCAAAGTCGATGTCGTAAGCGCATTCATAAGGATGAGAGTAGATGGTGCCGTCATTCAGGAGAAGATAGGGATTGTATTTGACGATCAGCATGCCGCCGACGCCCATGCCGTATTCCTGGTGAAGGACGACGCCTTTTAGCTGGGAGGGCTGGATGCCCTGGCCGGGTGCGGTGGTGGGTGTTTCGACGCGTTGAGAGGAGGTTTTTGTTGCGCTTTTATTGTTGTTGGGCGTGTTGTCGCTGGCTGTGGCGTTTGCGTTTGCCAGGCCTCCTTCCTGTTTGGATAGCTTTATGAAATGTTGGATGGCCGTATTCATTTTGTCCCGGGTGAGCTGGGTGTTGGGAATTTCGATGATGCGGCCGTAGCGGACGGAATGATCGGGGAGGCTATAGGCCATATAATTCAGCAGCCAGTTCTTTCCGCTGCGGTCTTTGACGAGAACGGAAAGGATTTTGAAAGATTTGACGTCCTGTGCTTTCGATTGTCCGGGGACGGCGGTGTAGCCGCCGGATTGCTGGTCCTTTTCCGCTTTTGTCTGTAGCAAGGCGGGAATGTCGTCGGAGCCGCTTTTGTCTATCGGGTAGACGTCGTAGCGGAAGTCGGGATTGCCGAAGAGGGTGGCGGGAGTGAAGGTATATTGACCGTTATTTTCCTGCATCTTCCATCCGGTGATCGGGGTGTTTGGGGATTGCGAATACGCGTGGGTGAACAGAGCCGGGATGAAGAGGATGATAAGGAAGTAGCGTTGCATGAGAAACGTTTTCCTGGAAATAGCAATTTTCGGGCCGGTGGGAGCGGGGATTGGGCCGACGGTTATTGTGCGGTGTTATTGGGCCTGCTGTAGACGAGCTGCATCACGTGGATGTTGCGTAGGCGGAAAGCTGCTTCACAGTAGCAAAGGTAGTAATTCCATTTGCGGATGAATCGTTCGTCGAGGCCGAGGGCTCGTACCTGGGCCAGGTGGCTGTTGAACTGCATAAACCAGACTTTTAGTGTGGCGGCGTAGTGGAGGCCCAGCTCTTTTGCGTCGACGAGGAACATTTCGCGAGTGCGGTTGACGGCGGCGTTGATGGCGCCGACCGAGGGGAGGAGATTGCCGGAGAAGATGCGTTTTGGCCGGGGGCAGGTGACGACCTGGAGGGCTAGTATGCCGTTGGGTTTCAGGAGGTCATTGCATTTGTGAAAGTAGACGCTCAGCTGTCGGTGGCGTGTGGCTTCCAGCATTTCCACCGAGACGATCTTGTCGAACCTGCGGCCGGATAAGTTACGATAATCTTCCAGGCGGATGGTGACGAGATGTTCGAGGCCTTCCTTCTTTACGCGTTGGGCGGCGATCTTGAATTGTTCCTGGGAAAGGGTTAGCGAAGTCACCTGGCAGCCATAGTTTCTGGCGATATAGAGGGCATTGCTGCCCCAGCCACAGCCGATCTCCAGCACGTGGTCGGTGGAGCGAAGACGAAGCTGCTCACACAGGCGTTTGTATTTGGCCAGCTGTGCTTCTTCGAGGTCCATACCATCACGTTCGAAGTAGGCGCCCGAATACGTCATCGACGGGTCGAGGAAGATGCGGAAGAATTCATTGCTCAGCTCGTGGTATTCGGGGGGACGGAGGGGACAATTATTGGCGAAGCTGCGGGGCGCTTTGTCGATATTCAGCAGCAGCCAGCTCAACACAGCTGACACATTATTGGTATCCCAGAGGCCGTCTACATAAGCCTTTCCAAAGCCTATGTCACCATAGAGCATACAACGCCGGAAGAACTCGTTGTCCCTGATCTGGATCTGGGCGTGCGTGCCTTGGCCATCGCCGATGGTGATCGTTTCGCCGCCTGGCAGTAGCAGATCGAGACGGCCCTTGCTCATGCGGTTGAAACGCTTCAGGATGACCTGCTTATAAAAGCCTGGCCTTGACCTGGACGTAGTCAGGGAAATAGTGCTCATCTACACTACATACGAGATTCGTTGGATTATGGTTCTTATATTTTTCTGAGCCGGATGATTCGGAGTGCGTGTAAGAGCCGCATGATGGGATAGGTGGGGTCAAATTCAAACCATTTCTTGGCGAAATTGGCGTCATTGGGACTTTTGTGGTGATTATTCTGAAACAGCTCTCCCATCATGAGGAAATCGAGGGGGAGGGAGTTCTTGCTATGATCGTGGTTGTCGAAATTGGAATAGCCGTATTTGTGTCCGCACCAGTTGACGATGGCGCCGTGGATGGGGCCCATCAGAAAGTGAATGGGCAGCAGCAGGTACATCCACCAATGGGTTGCAAAGACGATGTAGAAGGCGACGTAGCCGAGGCCGAAGGTGACGCGAACGACCCAGGAGTCGCTAAGGCGGTCCACGGTCTTCCAGGTGGGATAGCGGTCGCGGAAGGCGGGCTCGGGTTCTTTTTTGTATCTCAGGTATTCGTTATAGATATTCTTTGTCTTGATCATCAGACCCCAGACATCTTTGATAAAGTGGGGAGAGTGGGGGTCTTTCTCGGTATCGCTATAGGCGTGGTGCATCCGGTGAAGGATTGCATAGGCGCGTGGGTTGAGAAAGGAAGAACCCTGGGAGATGAAGGTGAAGCTATAGAAAAAGCGTTCCCAAAATTTGTTCATCTTGAACATTTTGTGGGACGAGTAGCGATGCAGAAAGAAGGTTTGGGAAAAGAGCGAAAGGAACCAATGAGCCAGGAAAAACAACAGAATAACCATACGAATAAAAAGTGTGCCTGTAAAAATGAGGGACGGAGCCCAATTGGACGTGCAAAAGTAGGATGTTTTTCGTTGGGACGCGGAATTAGTTTTTCCGCCTCCAGGTCATTGCAATACTTGCGATGAGCAAGACAAGCAGCAAGATACTTGCTATTATCTGTATGGTTCTGCCGGTATAATAAGAGGCGGGTGTGAAGGCAAAGCGGATATTGTGTTTTCCCGAGGGGATGGTTATGCCGCGAAGCACATAATTGGTGCGGACGATGGGCGTTTCGGCTCCGTCGATATAGGCTTTCCATCCCCGGTCGTAGAAGACTTCGCTAAACACGGCAAAACGTTTAGCGGTCGTCTGCGACTGGTAAAGCATCTCGTCGTTGTCGGCTTTTGAGAGCATAATGGTGTCGCCTGCGGCGGGGGCGTCATAGCTGATTTTACCACGGTCGGTTTCGAATGCGATGGCGGTGTCGCGCGTATCGAGGCCTGTGAGGCCGTCCATGACTGCTTTGGGTGTGGCGGCGTATTTGACCGTTTGTACGAACCAGGCCGGGCCCAGCGCGCCGGGGTTTTGCAGCACCGAGTCCTGTCCGCATTGTGTGGGCTGGAAG
>JAFDYG010000052.1 GCA_018267545.1 Bacteroidota bacterium | reverse complement strand
TCGGTCCCACGAAACAAGGTCAATCCGCCTTCCCGCCGGTCCCCGCCTCCCAGCCCCTCTTCCATGTCCAATTTGCGCCGGAAATACCTGCCGGTCCGGGTGGGGAAGATTCCGCTGGATTCGATGAGCTTGATACCCGGCTCCCTGCTGATAAAGGATGTGCCGGACAGCGCCTATATCCTGGACTGGGTGAACTCGACGCTGATCTGGACCCATCCCCCGCAGGGTAGGGACAGCGTCTTTGCGAGCTACCGTACCTTTCCCTACCGGATGAATGCCGTAGCCCGGCGATTCAACTACGATAGCATTCAGAACTATTTCCTGGTTCGTCCGTATGATAAGCCCAGGGATGGACAAGGAGGCGGCGACAATTTCTTCAGCTTCGGCAATATCACCTACAACGGCAGCTTCGGCCGGAGCATCACTTTTGGAAACAATCAGGACGCGGTCGTGACGTCCAATCTCAATTTGCAGATCAGCGGATATCTGGCGGACAGCATCGAGATTTCGGCGGCGATAACGGACAACAATATTCCCATCCAGCCGGATGGCACGACGGCCGATCTGAATGAGTTCGACAAAATCTTCCTGCAGTTCAAGAAAAAGAACTGGGCCCTCACGATGGGGGACATCGACCTGCGGCAGAATCAGAATTACTTCCTCAACTTTTACAAACGGATGCAGGGTGCTTCTTTCGAAACCACGCAGCCGATCGGTCCCAGGTCCACCAATAAGACCCTGGTCAGCGCGGCCATCGCGAAGGGGAAGTTTACCCGGAACATCTTCCAGGGACAGGAGGGGAATCAGGGGCCTTACAAGCTGCAAGGGGCTAATGGGGAGCTATACTTTATCGTGCTGGCAGGAACGGAAAAGGTATTTATCGATGGGCAGATGGTACAGCGGGGGGAAGACCAGGATTATGTCATCAACTACAACACGGGGGAAGTCACGTTTACGGCCAATCGCATGATCACCCAGGATGCCCGTATCCAGGTGGAGTTCGAATATGCGGACAGGAATTATCTCAACGTAAATCTTTACCTCTATGACGAGGCCAACTTCTCCAATAAGCTAAAGGTGAGGATGGGGTTATTCAGCAACAGTGATTCCCGTAATTCTCCGATCAACCAGACCCTGACGCAGGACCAGAACAAATTCCTGGGCAAGCTGGGCGACAGCATCAACAGGGCTTTCTACCCGGTGGCTAACGTGGATACTTTCTCCGCGGGGAAAATTTTGTACAGGCGCGTCGACACGACTTACAAAAATGCGGCGGGCGTGGTTGTCCACGATTCGGCCTATGTGTTTTCTACCGATCCTTCCAATACTTTGTATAGTCTCTCCTTTGCCAATGTGGGCCCGGGTTATGGAAACTATACTCCCAGTCTGAATGGGGTCAATGGGAACGTCTTTGTCTGGGTTGCGCCTGTCGACGGCGTCATGCAGGGTTCCTACGAGGCGGCCCAGTTCCTCGTTACGCCCAAGACGCAGCGGGTGATGACGGTTGGAGCGGACTATGTGCTCAACAAGCAGACGACGATGACGGCAGACCTGGCCAAGAGTCATTACGACGTCAACACGCTTTCGACCATCGACAAGAAGAATGACGATGGAGCAGCCGCCCGGTTCAAGTTTCAGAACGTCAAACCCCTGGGACCAGCGACAAAGGGTCTGCAGCTGACTTCGGGATTGGGATACGAATACGTACAAAAGACCTTTACGCCGTTGGAGCGGCTGCGTTCGGTGGAGTTTACCCGTGACTGGGGGCTGGCTTTGTATGTGCAGCCCGCCGACGAACGGATCTATACGGGCAGCCTGCTGCTCAGCGATAAGAAGATGAACTCGCTCAAATACGAGGTGGCTCGCTATGAACGGGGAGATGGCTTTACCGGTATGCGAAACCTGCTGGCGCAGCACCAGGTATGGAAGGGGTGGACCTTCAACAACCAGCTTAGCGTCACGACCAGCGATAGCGGGGCTTATTCCGGGGTGTATCTAAGGCCCACTGTGGATGTTTCCAAGCTGCTCTCCTTTTTGAAAAACTACCAGGTGGGGGCCAACTATTCGTTGGAACGAAATAAGAAGATGGACAAGCAAGCCGATTCGGTTACTTTTGGCAGTTTTGAATTCAATACATGGTCGGTCTATCTAAAATCTCCGGAGAAGAATTTGAATAAGTGGGGAATAACGTTCATGACGCGGGAAAACTCTTACCCTTATGGGCACAGCCTGATCCGGGGGGATCGAAGCCGGAACTTCAACCTTTATGCCGACCTCCTGAAAAATGCCCGTCACCAGTTCCACCTTACGGCTACCTATCGTAACCTTCAAATCCTGGACAGCTCCCTGACAACCCAGAAAGCGGACAATAGCGTGCTGGGCAGGGCGGAATACCTGGTCAATGAATGGAAGGGCTTTTTGAAGGGCAATGCACTGTACGAGGTAGGGTCAGGGCAGCAGCAGAAGCTGAACTTTACCTATTTGCAGGTGCCGGCAGGGACGGGACAATATACCTGGATCGACTACAACAAAGACGGCATCCAGCAGCTTAGCGAATTCGTCCTTGCACAGTTCCAGGACCAGGCACAGTATATCCGCGTATATACTCCGACGAACGATTATGTCAGGGCAACCTACAATACCCTGAACTATAGCCTAACCCTGACGCCCAAGGCGATCATCGGAGCCAAGAGCAAGGGGTTTGCGGGATTTTTGACCCGTTTGACCTTTCTGTCCTCGATGCAGCTGAACCAAAAACAGGAATCGCGCGGACTCATCCAATGGAACCCTTTCAAGGCTCCGCTGGACGACACGTCGCTGATCACCCGTACCCTCATCATGGTCAATACTCTGTCGTTCAACCGCCAGGACCCGCATTGGGGCTTCGATCTGAGCAATACCCGCAATGGCTCCAAAAATCTGCTGACCTATGGATATGAACGCAGAGAGGCGAACGAATGGTCGCTCCGCACCCGGCTCAACCTGAACAAGACCATTGCGTTGACGGCGGTCTATCGCCAGGGTATCAATCAGCTGAACAACTCGAGCTCGAATTTCGACAGCAGCAACTATGATCTCAAACAATTTTCGGTCGAGCCAGGGTTGACCTATACGCGGAAGTCCAACCTGCGGATTGGGCTGGGGTATCGGCTGACACACAAGGAAAACTCGCAGCAGTGGGGAGCACAAAACTATACGTCGACGGCTATGAACACCGACTTCAAGTATAATATCCTGCAGAGCACCTCCATACAGGGGAAGTTTACGATGAGCAATATCTCATATACGGTGGCCGGAGGGGGAAAACCGAGTACTACTTCGGCCGTTTCCTATACGATTCTGGAGGGACTGGTGCCGGGGAAAAACTATCTCTGGAACCTGGACCTGACCAAACGGCTGGGGAATAGTTTGGAGTTGAGCATACAATACGAGGGCCGTAAACCAGGGGAGACGAGGGTGATACACACGGGCAGGGCGGCGCTCAGGGCCCTGCTATAAAAGAACTTCGCGGGTAGGGGAAATAAAAAAGCCGGGGCATCGAGCCCCGGCCTGCATATAGTTTTAAAGGAGACTAACCAAAGAGACCGCCTTTCTTGAGTTCGCGAGTACCTTCGCCGATCTTGAATCCATTGTGATAGATTTCGATCTTGTAGTTACCCTTCATGAATTCGCTATTTTGCTTCCATGCGAACTGAACAGACTTGGACTTACCGGATTCGAAGTCTACAGGAACCTTAGCCGTGTAGATCTTATCGCCGTCATCACGGGAAGTGAAGTTGCCAGAACCCAGAGCCGGAACGGAGATGGGCTTGCCATCGGGGCCGGTGATGCAAACATATACATCGGTCTGGCCGGTTTGAGCAATACGGTTAGCAACATCGAAACCGATAACCAGCTTGTTTACTTTACGGGCGGTTGTAGTTTCCTTGTCCTTACCGTCTTTTCTTTCGTGCATCGGAGTGATGGAGATGTTCGATGCATTCAGGGTAGAAGCGATGTCAACCTTCTTTTCCAGCTCCTGCTTGGCAGTAGTGGTAGTGGAGAGGTCGTTGGTCAGCTTCTCCTTATCCTGCGTCAACTGAGTCTTGTCGGCAGTCAGCTGCTGATTGTCTTGTGTAAGCTGGGCGATTTGCTGCTCCATGCTGCTGACCTTGTCATTCAGTTCCTTGATCAGGTCTTCAGCTTTCTTCTTTTCAGCTTCAGTGAGGTGTTGTTTGTTCAACAAGCCACGGATTTGGCCTTTCAGCTTTCCGATCTGACCGTTTGCTTCATTCAGCTGTGCGGTCTGCTTGTTATTGGTGCCTGTCAGAGAATCCAGACGAACGAGGGCGTCGTCGAAATTCTTCTGGAGCTGACCTTTTTCATCGGTAACTTTGGTAATCTGAGACTGTTGTTGCGTTTGAACTTGTTCTTGCTTGTTGTTGTTCCAGAGCAGATAACCCCAGGTACCCAGGAAGCCGGCGGCCAATAGACCGATCACGAGATTTTTGTAGTCTTTCTTCGGTGGCTGACTTTGGGGAGTAGCTGAGGGATAATTGGTTGTACTCATAGCTTATGTTTTTTTACAAAAGTTATAAAATGCTTTTTCTTCATCCTGCTAACCGTTTTTCGCGGTTACATAGCATGCTAGTCTAAAACCGTGCCAAAATCAATTTTATTGTGTAGGGGCGCTGATTTATAGAGTTTTATGGTAAATTTGTCTTCAAATTGGACGGAGTCCAATTGTACTGAGGCCGCAAGGCCGAAAGTACAGACGTTGTGGTTTGGCGATAAAAAATTATTTTTGCCCAATTTTTTATCGCCACATTTAATATCGGAAGAATGTCTGTTGAAAAAATTCTCGGTGACTGGAAGAAGGGGAAATTCAAGCCTGTTTATTGGTTGGAAGGTGAAGAAGAATTCTATATAGATCAGCTGGTGAATTATGCCGAGCATAAGATACTTTCCGAAGCGGAGGCTGGTTTCAATCTAACCGTTTTTTATGGCAAGGACGCCGACTGGACGGCGGTGATCAATGCCTGCCGGCGTTATCCGATGTTTGCGGAACGGCAGGTCGTGCTGCTGAAAGAGGCGCAGCAGATGCGGGACATCGACAAGCTGGAAGCCTATATAGACAAGCCTTTGACGTCGACCATATTTGTCGTTGCGTATAAGGAAAAGAAGGTGGATGGCCGCAGCAAGCTGGCGAAGATGTTAAAAGAAAAGGCCGAGCTCTATACGACGAAGAAGCTATACGACAATCAGCTTCCCGAGTGGACCAATGAGCTGATTCGGTCGAAGGGATATGAGATTACGCAAAAGGCGCTGCTGCTTCTTGTCGATCATATCGGCAATGACCTGAGCCGTATCAATAACGAGATCGAGAAGCTGCTGGTCAATCTTTCGGGTCGGAAGAATATTACCGAAGACGATATCGAGCGTTATGTGGGGGTGAGCAAGGAATACAATGTGTTCGAATTACAGGATGCCTTTGCCAAAAAGGACCGGGTGAAAGCTATCCGGATCATACAATATTTTGAAAGCAATCCGAAGGCGGCGTCCATTCAGCTGATTATTCCCTCCATCTATAGTTTCTTCAGCAAGGCGTATATGATCTTTGGACAGCCGGCCCGCGACGAGAAAGGGGTTGCAGCTGCGATCGGGGTCAATCCTTTCTTTGCCAAGGACTACCTGGCGGCGGTTAGAAATTACAATTATGAGGGGATTGAAAATGGTCTGCTGCTGCTGCACGCATACAATCTAAAGAGTGTAGGTGTGGGCAGCGCGGGTGTCGAGGATGCTTCTCTCCTAAAGGAGCTTGTTGTCAAAATGATGAGCTAAGCTTCTGCAAGGGCGGCCAAGGTGTCTTCCTTGTCTTTTCCCAATTGAATCTTCAGGGCTTCGAGGCCATCGAATTTTACTTCGGGCCGGAGGTATTGCCGGACGAAGACCCGTAATTCATGGCCATAAATGTCTTTATTGAAATCAAACAGGTTCACTTCGATGGTGCGGAGCTTGCCGCCGACGGTGGGGCGGATGCCGATGCTCATCATACCCTTCAGGCGGGGCTGGTCGAATAGACTGAATGGCGGCGCCTCATGATCGGCCTGCTGGCTTTGGTGGGGCAGGAGGGTGGCCTCGACGGCGTAGATGCCGTTGCCGGGGGTGAGCTTTTCGGTGGATTCCGGCTGGAGATTGGCCGTAGGGTAGCCGAGGGTGCGTCCCAGCTGGTCGCCTTTTACCACGGCGCCGGAGAAGAAGAAAGGATAACCCAGGAGCTGATTGGCCGCAGAGATGTCGGTACGCTGGATGGCTTCGCGGATGCGGGTGGAGCTGACCGATATTTCGTCGAGGAGGTGGACGGGGATTTCCTGGAGCTGGAAGCCTTCGCTGGCGCTGTACTGCTCCAGGAGGTGGTAGTCACCCAGGCGGCCTTTGCCGAAGCGGTGGTCATAGCCGATGATGACGGTATGGGGGTGAAACCTGGCGAGCAGGAAGTCCTTTATATATTGTTCGGCGGTCATTTGAGAAAAGGCTTCGGTAAAGGGGACGATGACCAGGTGGTCGATCTTCTGCCAGGAAAGCAGCTGTATTTTTTCTTCGAGGGTATTGATCAGCCGGATTTCTTCGGCTCCGCCTTTTACGATTTTCCTGGGATGGGGATAGAAGGTGATGATTACGGTCTCTCCATCGATTCGGGCGGCTTCCTGTCTGAGCTGTTCCAGTATCCGGGCGTGTCCTGTGTGGACGCCGTCGAAGGTGCCGATGGTAACAACTGCCCGACGGAAAGAAGGCAGCTGGTCGATATGGTTGTGTATGCGCATAAACGGGTAGCAAATCTAAAGCATTTACTAATTGGACGGAGTCCAATTGTACTTGACGCCCCCAGGCCGAAAGTACCGACATTATGGTTTGGCGATAAAAAATTATTTTTGCCCAATTTTTTATCGCCACATAGTACCTTTGCGGCCACTATGTCACTGTACGCCCAACGCGGAGTGTCCGCTCAGAAAGAAGAAGTTCACCAGGCCACTGAAAAGCTGGATAAGGGTCTTTTCCCGAATGCTTTTTGTAAGATATACCCGGACTATCTCGGCGGAGATGCGGATTGGGTCAATCTCATGCATGCCGATGGGGCTGGAACGAAGAGTATCCTGGCGTACCTCT
>JAFDYG010000529.1 GCA_018267545.1 Bacteroidota bacterium | reverse complement strand
TGTTCGATGCACCAGTCAGCTTCTTCCTGGGTCTGTCCTTTCCATGCATATACACCGATACCGGCAGCGGCGATAGCGGCAGCGGCCTGGTCCTGGGTAGAAAAGATGTTACAGCTGCTCCATTTTACTTCGGCGCCCAGTGCAACCAGGGTCTCGATCAGCACAGCCGTCTGGATGGTCATATGCAGGCATCCTGCGATACGGGCTCCTTTCAGGGGCTGCTGCTTTCCATACTCGGCGCGGATAGCCATCAGACCGGGCATTTCGGCTTCTGCCAGACGAATCTCTTTACGGCCCCATTCTGCCAGGCTCATATCTTTCACCTTGTAAGGGAGCTTCAGGTCGATGCTCTGTGTTTTAGTTGACATGGTTTCTGATTTTATTAGTTTTTTGCAAAGGTATATCTGTAGAACAAAATTATAGATATATTGTCAAAGTTTGGAATAAAAGTGTAGTTTGGGGGTAATTTTTAGAACAAAATAGGTTTTAGCCATGGAAAAAGAGGGTCAAAAAGAAAATACCCCGGTCGAGCTGGATGAGAAAGACAAGGCAATCCTTCGTCTGCTGCAGGAAAATGCGAAGATGACGGTGAGGGAGATAGCGGCGCAGGTGCATTTGAGCACGACGCCGGTGCATGAGCGGATACGGCGGCTGGAGGAGACGGGGGTTATCCGGCAATATGCAACTTTGCTGGATCATTCGAAGGTGAAGAAGGGGCTGCTGGCGATTTGTTATGTGTCATTGAAGGAGCATAATAAGAAGTCGGGAGCGAAGTTTATCAAGACGATTCATGAGATTCCGGAGATCATGGAGTGCTATATCATTTCGGGGGAATTCGATTTCCTGTTGAAAGTGGCGGTGGAGAATATGGATGCTTATTATGATTTTCACGTCAATAAGCTGGGGCAGGTGGAGAATATAGGGCATGTGCAGAGTACGTTTGTGATGGGGGTGGTAAAGCAGGCGCATCAATTGGTTTGGTAGGACCGGGCAATTGGATGGTAATTCGTAACTTTGGCGAAACTCCTGGTATGTTCAACTACGATACTGTTTCAGAGGCTGTCAATGGGCTCAAGCAAAGAGGGTACTCGATCGATTTCAATCTGGAGGCCGATCGGATCTTTTGTGATAAGACGCCTTTGTCGTTGAAGGCGGACGATTTCGAGATTACGGAATTTTATCGGTTTGAAGGCCCGAGCGACCCGGCGGATGAGGCGGTGGTATATGCGATAGAATCGAAGAAGGGGGAGAAGGGCTTGCTGGTGACGGGGTTTGGGATTAGTGCGGAGGGGGTTGCGGAGGAGATGATCGAGAAGCTTACGGTTAAACATTAATAGATGGTTAGTATTCGTTCGGCCACGGACGCCGACATTCCTGCGCTTTCTGCCATTTACAATCATGTCATTTTAAATACGACGGCGGTTTATTCGTATGAGGAGCAGACGCTGGAGATGCGTCAGGCCTGGTATGAGGGGAAGATGAAGGACGGGTATCCGGTTTTTGTCGCGGAAGATAATGGCGTGGTGGTTGGGTTTAGTTCCTATGGGCCTTTCAGGGCTTGGGCGGCATATAAGTATACGGTGGAGAATTCGGTCTATGTGGCAGATGGGCAGAGGGGGAAGGGGATTGGGAAGATGCTGATTCAGCCGTTGATCGATTCGGCGCGGGGGGCGGGGATGCATGCGATTATTGCGGGGATTGATGCGGCAAATGATGCGAGTGTGGCGTTGCACGCTTCGTTTGGTTTCAAGGAGGTGGGATTGTTTAAGGAGGTCGGGTATAAGTTTGGTCGGTGGTTGGATTTGAAGTTTATGGAGTTGGTGCTGGATACTCCGGTTCAGCCCGTTGAGGGTTAATATTTTTCCTTTACTAGTTTGGCGACGATCTCAACCGACCGGAGGGAGGTTGGCGCCGGCGCAGCGGCGCAGATATTGGCCCCGGTATAGCCCTCGCTTGCGAGGGCGTAGCGGAGAAAGAGCTGTTTGGTTAGTAATTTTCCTTTACTAGTTTGGCGACGACCTTGTCGATGGGCAGGGTGACGGCCGTTTCATTGAAATCTTCCCAGGGGATGAAGCGGAAGGTTTCGCATTCCTTTGTTTCAGCATAGATTTTTAGCTCGCGTTCGTCGAAGGCGAAGGGTTTGTCGCGCAGGGGGGCCTTGATGGGTTCGAGGGCTTTTACGAAATAATAGATGGAGATGATCTGGTGTTCGGGGGTGAAGGCGGACATTTGGAAGAAGTCGGTCGTATAGAGATGATCGGTGACTTCGACGTCGAGGTCCATTTCTTCTTTGAATTCGCGTTTCAGGCAGTCTCGGGTGCCTTCGCCGAATTCGAGGCCGCCGCCGGGGAATTTGGTGTAGTAGTGGCCGCGGATGTATTCGTCGGAGACGAGGACTTGTTTGTTGTCGTTTATGAGTAGGCCGTAGACGCGGAGGTTGAATGTTGGAAGGGAAGACATAGTTTTAGAACCATTTTTTCTTCATGAAATACCAGCTGATCTGAACCGACCGGAGGGAGGTTCGCACCGCGAAGGCGGTGCAGAAAAATGGCCCCGGTATAGCCCTCGCGTGCGAGGGCGTAGCAGGGATGCAAATTAATAAATTAGAACCACTTTTTCTTCATGAAATACCAGCTGATGATAATCGAGATACCGATTGACAGTACAATTGGTATATAGAATGCGTAGTGTGAGTTCGAGCCGGGGATGGGGACGTTCATCCCGTAGATGCCGGATACGAGGGCGGGTAGGGATAAGATGATCGTGATGGAGGTAAGGCGTTTCAGCACGTTGTTCATGTTGTTATTGATGATGCTGGCGAAGGCGTCGAGGGTGCTGCTGAGGATGTTCGTATAGATATTGGCCATTTCAAGGGCCTGGGACATGTCGACGGCGAGGTCATCGAGGAATTCTTTTTCTTCGTCGATGAGGCCGAGGAAATTGGTCCGGGCGAGCTTTAGCAGGAGCATTTCGTTGGAACGGAGGGCGGTGACGAAGTAGACCATGCTTTTTTGGATCTTCATGAGCTCGAGGAGCTCTTCGTTGCGATTGGATGCGTAGAGCTTTTGTTCCATGAGATTCCGGCGCTGGTTGATTTCCTTGAGGTATTCCATGTAGGTCTGGGTGATCTTTTCGAAGATCTTCAGGACCATCATATTCTTTTTATCCGGGTGGCGGTTTTGGAAGGTGTTCAGGAATTTCTTGATGGCGCCGTTTTCGAAGGAGTTGACGGTGACGATCTGGTTGTGGGTGAGAATGATACAGATCGGGATGGTTATATAATATGCGTCGCTTTCGTTGAAGGAGTTGTTTTCGGTGGGGGTCTTGATGACGATGAGCTTGACATTGTCTTCTTCGTCGAAGCGGGCACGTTCGTCGATGTCGAGGGAGTCGGTGAGGTAGTCGAGGGGTATGCTTAGCTCGTCGGAGAGGTTCGTGAACTCCTGCTGTTTGAGGGGCGGGAGGATATTGACCCAGGCTCCGTCTTCGGGATGGTCGACTTCTACGGTTTGGTGGTTGACGTTTTTAAAAAATTGAATCATGTGGGCAAGTGGGTGGTTTTGGTTTTAGCGCGGGTAGGGATTTTGGGCATTAGCCTTCGATGGTGCCCTCGAATACTTTAACCGCCGGACCGCAGAGCCAGATATTTTCATATTTGTCGTCGATGGTGCGGTCGAATCGGACGGTCAGCTTGCCTCCTTTGGTGATGACCTTTACATAATTATAGCCCACTTCATTGTGATAGCAGGCCAGGGCGCTGGCGGTGACGCCGGTGCCACAGGACAGGGTTTCGTCTTCGACGCCGCGTTCGTAGGTGCGGACGATGATTTCGTCGGGGCGTTTCTGCTCGACAAAGTTGACGTTGATGCCGTCTTTTGCGAATTGGCTGCTATAGCGGATGTCCATGCCTTTGTGGAAGACGTCGAGGTCCATCACGTCGGTGACCATCTTGACATAGTGGGGGGAGCCGGTATCGAGTGTGAAGTCTCCGTGGTATTCGTTGATGTCGGCGACGTCCTTCATCTTGAGGCTGACGGTGCCGTCGACGTCGATTTCGGCCTGGTGGGGGCCGTCGACGGCGAGGAAATTGTAGGTTTCTTTGCGGATGCCCATGTCGTAGGCGAACTTGACCAGGCAGCGGCCTCCGTTCCCGCACATGGTGGATTCGCGGCCGTCGGAGTTATAATATTTCATTTCGAAGTCGTAGGCTGGGTTGGGGTTGAGGAGCATGAGGCCGTCGGCGCCGATGCCGAAGCGGCGGTCGCAGAGGAAGCGGACTTTCTCCATGGTGAGGGCGGTATAAGACCAGTTGCGATTGTCCAGGATGATAAAGTCGTTTCCGGTGCCTTGATATTTGAAAAAATTGATCTTGTTCATACTTGGCGGCAAAATTAGCGGTAAATCGTGGATTTGCCTAGTCGGGTAGGGGACAGTTGATCGCAGGGGGCGGCGGCTGGGCGACAATGGGGTATGCGGGGGTGCGCCGGGAGGCCAGCGGTGGGTGGTTTGGGCGGCTGGGGCGGGTTTAGAGGCCGCCGACGATTTCCAGGGTTTTTTCGATTAGTGATCTGACGGCGGCATTCCCGTCTTTGGAAACTTGTTTTTTTACCCTGTTGGCGACGATGGCGCTGAGGCTGAGGCAGGAGTGGCCGAGCATCTTGCCCAGTCCATAAATTCCTGCGGTCTCCATTTCGAAATTGGTGATGCGGTGGGGGCCGAAGGAAAAGTCGGTCAGGCGATTGATCAGCTCGGGCTGGCTGAGGCCCAGGCGGAGGACGCGTCCCTGGGGACCGTAGAAGCCGGGGCAGGTGACGGTGATGCCGTGGTGGAATCCTTCGGTAAAATGACGGAGCAGGGAGGCGCTTGCGCCGGTGATATAGGGCTGCGTCAGGCGGTGGTGGAGCTGCGTTTGGGTAGTAAAGGACTGCAGCAGCTGTTGTTCCTCGTCGTTTTGGTCGTGACGGTAGAAATTGAGGAGATTGTCGATGCCAAGGCCATGGGTGGAGGCGACCCAGCTGTCTACGGGGATGTTTTCCTGCAGGGAACCGGAAGTGCCCATGCGGATGATCGTGAGTGCGGTCAGCTCGAGTTTGATGGTGCGGGTGGAAAAGTCGATGTTTGCCAGGGCGTCGAGCTCGTTAAGGACGATGTCGATGTTATCTGTGCCGATGCCGGTGGAGACGACGGTCAGGCGTTTTTGGCCGATGTAGCCGGTATGAGAGACGAATTCGCGATGGCTGGCGCGGTGCTCGATCTGGTCAAAGTACTGGCTTACCATGGATACCCGGTCGGGGTCACCGACAGTCAGAACGATGGGGGCAAGTTCCTCGGGGCGGAGGTCGAGGTGGTAGACGGCGCCGCGGTTATTTATAATAAGTTCAGATTCAGCGATTGATTGCATAAAATACTGGTTTTTTTTTCGCGTTCTGCGAAATTATTGTAATTTCGCACCTGCCCAAAAAAATACGGCTGCTTTGTCGGTTTGTTTTTTCAGGGCGGCTTCACTGGGGGTGTAGGAGGCAAAAGAACTATATCTTCGGGGAAGTTTATAAATGGTTTCGTGGCCGAGTGGCTAGGCAGAGGTCTGCAAAACCTTCTACAGCGGTTCGAATCCGCTCGAAACCTCCAAAGAACATCATTGTTTGGGAAACCGCCGGAAGGCGGTTTTTTTTATTGGGGGTGAAGTCGATGCGAGCTTGCTCGCGATCGACGAAACTCCCAATAAAAATAGGCTGGGCGAAGCCCGGCCTATCCCGAACGATGATGTTCTTTAGGCCCCCCAAACGGCGGATCACCGGAGGCGCGGTAGCGCCGGAGGTAATCCGCTCGAAACCTCGAAACGACATCGTTTGTCAGGAAAACCGCCGAATGGCGGTTTTTTTATTGGGCTGAGAGTCGATATATTTAGCCACATGAAACTTATCCACCTGCTCGTTTCCTTGACCTTGTCAATCGGCGCACTGGCGCAAACGGCTCAGCAAGAAGATTTTTCGATTTTCAGAAAGACGTTGGAAACTATCTATCCGAGCCTGTATCGCTATTCCGATTCGGTCAATATCAGTGCTTATTTAGACAAGCAATTTGAAGGGCTCAGCAGGCCGGTGGATGAAACTGAATTTTATAAAATCATTGCACTCACTTGTGCCCGCCTAAGGGATGAACACCTGATAGCCAAACCTTCGCCGGGCTATTTTACGGAGCAGTATTTCGACAAGGTCAAGGCTTTCCCGTTTACGTTCAAGATCATCAATCGCCGGTTTTATATTTTAAAGAGCGCTTTCAATCCTTCTATCATTAAACCGGGTTCGGAGCTTATTTCGATCAATGGCCGGTCGATGGAAGAAATTTTAAATCTGTTGCTCCCGGCCATCCCTGCCGATGGCTATATTCAAACGTTCAGGCTTCGTCACCTGGAAGATTACTCGACTACGCAAGAGCAGAGTTTGTTTGATATGCTATATCCTTCTTTTGTGGAACAGGCAGGTTCGTTTCGCCTGGAGTATATCCCTGTGGATGAGCCATCCATCAAACAAACCGTGGTGGTCGATGGATTGGCGAGGGCGGCGTATAAAAAATTTTATAAGGAAAGGCTGGCTCTTGACACACCGCTTACGTTTACGTATTTAAAGCCGGGCGTGGCGTATTTAAGGATTCGTTCTTTTCTGGGATGGCATCGGCGGATTTTTAAGCAAAACTTCGATTCCTTGTATTCGGTCATTTTTAACGAACTCAAGGTCAAAAAAATACCTCATCTTATTTTAGACTTGAGAAACAATGAGGGAGGAGACAATACAGGGGAGAAGTTGCTTGCTTATTTATTACAAAAGCCCTATCGGCACTTTGATCGTCTCGAGAAGAGGTATGTCGGTTTGCCTGCGATAAGTAATTATTTGGAAAATGGAAAGGACCTCTATCTGGCCGATTCGATGTTTTATAGAAACGAGGCCGGCAATTATCAGGTCAAGAAAGAATACTATCAGAGCTGGGCGCCACTTCTGCTGGAGCAGCAGCCCAGGGACAATCATTTCGATGGACGATTAACCGTACTAGCCAACGGGGCTTCGGGGTCGATGGCTGCCGTCGTCTGCAGTTTCCTTAAATCGAACCAGCGTGCTGTCTTTGTCGGCGAAGAAACGGGGGGAGCAATGGAAGGCCCCACTTCAAGGTCTTCTGCAAAATTGATATTGCCGAATAGTCATATCAGCATTACCGTGCCTTTGACCAAAACGGTCAATGCGGTTACTTATATAAAGGGAAGGGGGGTAATCCCTGATTATTGGGTGGAGCCTACTGTTGAAGATTTGCTTCGTGGCGTGGATACCGAATTGGACTTCGCTTTAAAACTGATCGAACAAAAAAACCGCCATTAGGCGGCTTTTTTTTATTTCTTCAGGAGGGCGCTGATTTTTGCTTTGAACTGAAGGGGACAGGCCTTTAGAATTTTGTCTTTCTCGCTATCGGTTATCCGGCTGGCCGAAATCCAGGTTTCAAGGCCTCTTTTGTTATCATTTTGATCATAGTTGTAACGGATTTTGCCGTCTTCGAAAAAGGTATAATCATTGTCCAGGTCACCCTTTGGGACAGATATGGTGACGATTTCTTTTGAGCCGTTCATAACCAGGTAGATTTTATGTAAATATAAGCTTTGCAGGGGATTAATGACTGTTGACATATGCTTTGTATAGGATCTGCATACATTCACTTAAGAATTTATCTTTTCCTTTACTGTCATCCAGGCCATTGGTAATGACGACGAAGCCATATTTTTCTTTTGGATTGAAAAACATGGCGCTGAAAAGTCCGTATGCAACGCCGGTGTGTCCGGTCATGTCGATACCGGGGATGAATGTAGTGCTGTGTTCCATGGCCATCCCGTAGCTGCTTTCGGGAGTAAGGATGGTTTGCATTTTTTGCGAACTTTCTTCAGAGATGATCTTTTTATTTTTGAAAGTGCCGTAGTTCATGTGCATTCCCATATAACGGGCCAGGTCGATCGCGGAAATTTTCATACCTCCTGTCGGGGAAAGGATGGGGGTGCTGTACCCCATGCGATAATTGGCGATCTCTTGTCTTCTTGGCGCGTAGGCGTCGGGGGATAGCTCGAGCTGGTGATTTTTTGCATCAAAAGCGTAGAGGTGGACGAAGCGGCTGCTGTCCAGTCCGTCGACCCAGTAGCCGCCGTACAGTTTTAGGGGTTTTAGGATATGGTTCTGGACGTAGCGGTCGAAGCGTTCTCCTGAAATCCGTTCTAAAATGGTGCCGGCAAGATTATAATTCAGGTTGCAGTACATATAGCCTTCGCCCGGGGCGTATTTGTTGAAGCTGTTGGCCCAGGTAGGAGTTTTAACGCTGTCCAGCACGTCGAGCGTGGTATAACCGTTACTGTCGTTCAGGCTGGAACGGTGGGAAAGGAGCATCTGGAGGGTTATCTTTCGGTCCGGGAAGTTGGGGTTGCGGATCGGAAAGCCGACCAGGCTGCTGATGTCATCGTCGAGGGAGATTTTGCCGGCTTCCACCAGCTGGAGCAGGGAGGTGGTGGTAAAGGATTTGGAAATGGAAGCGATTCGAAAGATATCTTTTTTTGAAAGGGGGATGTTGTTTTCTCTGTCTTTGAACCCGAGCTCGTTGTGGTATACTATTTTATTGCCTTTCAGGACGGCGAAGGAAGCGCCGATGGCTTCATATTTTGCCATTACGGCTTTGAGGTCTTCCGCTATTTGTTTTTTGTTTTGGGAAAAGGTTTGAAGAGTGGATGCGATGATCAGGAGCAGGATGCCGATTTTCTTCATTTGTTGTTTTTTTACAGTGTCATATGTCCAAGATAGGCAACATTTCAATTAAGTACGCCAACTAAGCCTAAGGCTGGGGGACAATCTTTTCTTTTGTCGAGAGACTGTGGGTCTATGCTCCAGTCGCCTGCCATTTCCATGGTCAGAGATTCGTCAGGATATTCCATGCCTTCACGGTCGAAATAGTTGGGGTCGTTTTTATATTCTTCAGAAAGGGTATTGATGAGGTTGAGGTTTTTTTCAAAGGGAGATGGCTGGCCTTCAACGATGGTGTTTACGCCGTCGACAAAACCGTAGGCTCTTTCTATCTTGCCATTTTCCGCTTTTATCCAACAGTCGTAGCTGATTACACGATAAGTGCCAAAATATTGCGCCCTGGTAAATGTTTTGCTTAGGTCGGTGAGCATGTTTTTGAGAAGGTCGACTGTTTCCTGACTTTCTGCAAATGGCAGCTGTCGGGCGCTGATGACAAACGACCACCCGTCTACCGGAGGGGAGATAAAAACCCTGTTTTCGTAGGCGTAGTCGACTCCGCTTTGCCAATTGCAGGGTGCGCTATCTTTTAGCCCGATATGATTAGCGAGACGTTGTGTGTCTTCGGTATATACTGCCAGCCAGTTGCATTTATAGCCAAAAGTAACCGGCGTATCGGGAATGGTGGATTCTTTAGGGACCGGCGGTTTGGGGGGCAGGTTAGACGATGCGGGTGCTTGGTTTTTTTTATTATAAATCGAAATGAAAACGATGATGAGAACAACGACGATAATTATAGCTATGACCATTCGGAGGTTTTGGTAGGCTAAAAGTACCGACTTTTTTCTAAAGATGCTGCCTGAGGTAGGATGGGGGAAAGCCGAAATGGGATTTGAAAACCCTCGAAAAATGGGCAATGTGGGCAAAGCCGATGGAATAGCAGATTTCGGTTACCGTTAAGGTCGTGCCGGATAGCATTTCCCGGGCCTTTTCCAGGCGTTTCAGCTTGATCCATTCCGATGGCGACATGTGGTAGATGGCGGTAAAGTCACGCCGGAAGCTGGACAGGCTACGCCCGGACAGGGTGGCTAGCTGTTCGATAGTCATCGTCGAGAGGATATTTTCCTCTACCGTTTCGGTGATATTGGGTCGGAATGACGCACGCAAGTGCATCAGCTGCGATAGGAAGTGATGATTGGCAGTGGAGAATTGGAAGAGCAATTCCAGCAATTTTATTTTTATTAGGCCGGGCTGAGGTTTGTAAGCCCCCTGCAGAAAGGGCTCCAGGGAGAGTATGTATGCGGGCCATCCTCCCTCGGCTGTCATCGTTGTGATGGGAGCCTCTTCTTCCTGTATAGAGCCTGGCAGGTCTGTCAGCTTGAGAAACTCCTTAATCAGGGACGGCTTAATGGTAAAAAGCAGGTAGCGCAGCTGTTTCGATTCGATGGCGCTGTATTCTATCCAACTATTCTTTTTTAGCAATGCTATCTGGTTGGGCTGCAGGTCGTAGCTTTCTCTGCCACAGGAAAGCTTCACCGAGCCGGATTGTACGAAGATCATCTGTATGTCTTCCGTATAGAATGAGCCGGCAGGACTTGTTAGGGTGCAGTATCTGATAACGGAATTGCCGTCCAGGATTAGGTCGGTTTCGAACATGGCTTTTTGTTTAGGTGCCTTTTTTTCAAAGGCTATGCCATATGATAATCGATTTATTATCAGTTATTTGATGGGGGCGAGCCGGCGGATAAAGAAACAGGATTTCCCGAATTGACGAACAAACGGTGATATTTCACAGGTCCTGGTTTTTGGGCGATAGTATCAAAAAAGTTGAAGTAATCGCTCAAAGGCTGGAAATGAAAGCGGTTGATCTTTGTAAAAGACGAACGCGCGAACATTTTTCACCCATAAATAATCACTGTATGAAGTACAAGACACATTATCATGTCGTCAAGATCAAAGGCGTGGATATTTTCTACCGGGAAGCCGGACCCGTGGATGCTCCGACTCTTCTATTGCTACATGGCTATCCGACTTCTTCTCACATGTTCAGGAATCTGATAGCCGGGCTCTCCGACCGGTTTCATCTCATTGCTCCCGACTTTCCGGGATATGGCAGAAGCGAGCAGCCGCCTATGAAGGATTTTGCGTATACCTTCGAAAATATCGCATCGATCGTGGACGGGCTGCTGGAACACCTGCAGATAAAAAAGTATAGCCTTTACCTGATGGATTATGGTGCGCCTATCGGCTGGACCATTGCCTACAAACATCCGGAAAGGGTAGAATCGCTTATCGTACAGAACGGCTGCTGTTATGAAGAGGGGCTGGAGACCTTTTGGGATCCGATCAAGGCGCTGTGGAAGAACAAGAACGACAAGGAAGCGATAAAGAAATGCCAGTCGTTCCATAGCCCGGATGGTTTGAAATGGCAGTACACTCATGGCGTGCCGGATCCCAGCGTAGTCTCGCCGGACAATTGGGAGATAGACCTCCGGCACCTGGTCCGGCCCGAAAACGATGACATTCAGATTGCTCTTTTCTACGACTACCGGAACAATGTCAAGCAATATCCGAAGTGGCAGGCTTATCTACGGGAGTATAATCCCGAGATGCTGATCGTATATGGGAAGGACGACTATATATTCCCTGTGGCGGGAGCAGAGGCGTACAAGCGGGATGTGAAGAATCTCGAATACCACCTCTATACTACGGGCCACTTTGCACTGGAAAGCGTAGGTGAGGAGATGGCGGCGGTTATCCGGGATTTTCTGGAGAGGAAGGTTTGTGGTTCGGTTAAAAGCGGCGAACCAGCACTACTCCAGCAATAATAAGGACGATCCCGAGCAGTCGCCAACCGTTGAAGGCATGGGCCTGGTCGGTCAGGATACCAAAGTGATCGAGGGCGACTGCAGCGATCATCTGGCCGGCGACTACCAGGCTGAAGGTTAGGGCCATTCCCAGCCTGGGCAGGGCAAGCATCGAGAGGGTGATGAAAAAGGCCCCGACAAGACCGCCTCCCAGCCAGGAGGAAGGTGATGCAGACCGGGCTGCGGCGAGACTGAGTGATTCGCGTGCGAAAGGAAGGTAAACGGCCAGGGCTATTGCTCCGACGATAAATGTGAAGAATGAGGCGTAGATAGGGCTTCCGATAGACTTGCCGAGTTTTGCGTTAAAGCCTGCCTGGAAGGGGAGTAAAGCGCCGCAGGTGAATACGATGGCCGGCCAGATGATTTTCATTTTATGTTGTTTTGATACGACATAAAAATCGGGATTGGCTAAGGACTTCGTTTAGCTAAATGAGTCAAGTATTTTGATTATGGGTACAGGAGATATTTTTTCCGCATTTTCTTATAGTTGCTGAGGCCGGGTTCCCAGCTCTTGCGGATGTCTTCTTCGCTCATGCCGCTGACGATCTGCTGTTTGAAGTCGGCGGTGCCTGCGAGCTTGTTGATGTCTCCCATCTGTTTGCTGAGGTGGAAGTCGAAGAATTTTTCTTTGGAGGGGTAGGCCTTATAGAGTTGCTGCATCCATTTGATGTTGACCTTTCCTGTGCGGCGAAGGCTATCGGCGTTGATGGTTCGCAGGTCGAGACCATAGCAGGCCTGGTCCTGGTGCAGGGGTGTTTCGGACATGCCGGGAATGCTGACGGGGGTAAAAGAGAAGGAATAGGCGCCTTTAAGGTCGGGGTTGCCGAGGACGGTAAAAGGCATATGGGTGCCGCGGCCCTGGCTGATGATTGTTCCTTCGAATAGACATAGGGAAGGGTAGAGCAGGACCGACTGTTGGGTGTTGAGATTAGGGGAAGGGCTGACAGGGAGCTCGTAGTACATGTCGTGGGTATAGTTCTTTACAGGTATGACCTTGAGCTTACAAGGCTTCTTGTCGGTCATCCATCCTTCGCCATTGATCATACGGGCGAATTCGCCGATGGTCATTCCGTGTGTGATCGGGACGGGGAATTGTCCGATACCGGATTTATAGGTCATGTCCAGGATGGGGCCGTCGACGTAGCCGTTGGGATTGGGCCGATCGAGGATGAGTAGTTCCTTACCGGACTCGGCGCAGCTTTCCATGATGTTTCGCAAGACGTTTATATTGGTATAGAAGCGGCAGCCAACGTCCTGGAGGTCGAAGATCATGATGTCGATGGCGTCCATGTCTTCTTTTGACGGCTTGCGTTTGGTGCCATAGAGGGAAATAATGGGTATGCCGGTGGCGGAGTCGACCTCGTCGGCGACCTTTGCGCCGTTGCTGGCCCGGCCGCGGAAACCGTGCTCGGGGCCGAAGATTTCTTTGATGTTGACTTTCAGGTCGTGCAGGCTGTCGACGAGGGAGCGGCGGCCGATGATGGAGGTGGGGTTGCCGAGGATTCCGACTCTTTTGCCTTTTAATAAGGGAAGGTATGCGCTGGTTTGGTCGGCGCCGGTGATGATGGGGGGCTGCTTGTAGCTTGCGGATATGAAGAGAGCTGAGATTATAATAAGGACGTATGTTTTTGTATGCATGTTTATTTTATTTCATTTTGTCGAACCAACCTTTTTTCCAGAAGATGACCAATTGAATGATGGCGATGATTGCCATGACAATGAGGGTGTAAAGATAACCATGGGGCTGGCGTAATTCGGGCATATTATTAGGGAGGACCTTATTGGTGAGGGGGTCGGTCGCCGAAAAGTTCATGCCGTAGATTCCAGCTATAAAGGTAAGGGGGATGAAAATCGAGGAGATGATGGTCAGGATCTTCATGACGTCGTTCATCTGATTGCTGACGGTCGATAGATAGATCTCGGTGAGATTGGTTGATAGTTCCTTGAAGCTGCCGATGGTTTCGATGATGTCGATACAGTGATCGTAGGCGTCGCGGAAAAAAACCTTCACCTTAGGGGTGATGAGCGGGTTGTCGGAGCGGAGGATTTCGTTCATCTTGTCGCGTTCCGGGCTGGTGGCTCGCTGGAGCATGATGAGCATGTGGCGGATGCGCTGGGTCTCGGCGAGATTTTTCTTTTTGGGTTTGAAGTTGATGTCGTTCTCCAGGTTTTCCAGGTGCTCTTCTATCTTATCCAGCCAGACGAAGTAGCGATCGAACAGGGTATCCATCAGAGCGAACAGGAGATAGCCGGTTCCTTCCTCGCGGAGGATGCCTTTGGAGCCGCGCAGGCGGGATTTGAGCCCTTCGAAGGGTTCGTCGTAGGTTTCCTGGAAGCTGATGAGGGTATTGCCCTTGATCAGGATGGAAAATTGGGTGTTGATGACCTGGTTGGTGCCGTCGAGGAGCAGGAGGCGGCTGATGGCCAGGATAAAGTCGTCGTATTCGTCGTATTTGGGGCGCTGGGTCGTGTCTGTGATGTCTTCGAGGACGAGGGAATTGAGACCGAGGCTGGAGCCTATTTTTTTTACGAGCTCGGCGTCGCCGATGCCTTTGATCTGGACCCAGTGGATGTATTCGGGGCGTTCTTTGCCGCAGCTGAGCATGTAGTCGATGTCGTCACTTTGCTCTTCTTTTAGGAATCCTTTGTTGTAGGAGAAGAGGGTGATCTGGGGTTTTAGGGCGTCGGGGCTTATGCGAATGGTGCCGGGGGAGGCGCCGACTTCGCCGTGTTTGGGGCGTTTTCTGATTTTGATCTCGAATGGATTGGGAATCTTGGCTCGCATTGCTCCTGTTTGTCTTTGGAGCAAGTTAAGGATATCCGTTGGGAAAAAGTTAGCAGTTAATGGAGGCATAATTTTTTATGTATTGAATTTTGCATAGATTTGTTCTCTCTTCTTTGCGGAGTTCCTTCCATGTAATTGTAGTCAATCTGTTTTCCAGCCACATATTTTAAAACTTAAACTTTTATAGTATGGGGACGTTTCTGTACACAGGCATAATCAATCGATTTTGCTTTGATTTATCTGAAAAAAGCGCAAAAAAAACTTCTTTGGATAGATTAAAAACCAAAGTTGCGAAAGCTGTTGTGGGGGACCTAAATAGCTTTACCTGTGAGGGTAAGGAGAGTTTTTATAGCTGGAACTGGAAGCGCGAAGCCAGACGAAAGTATTTAGTTCCATTTCTGAAGCGTTATTATTCGGATTTTTATGGTAAGGATAGTGAGGCGTTTGAAAAGTATTGTAAGCCTATTGTCAGTTTTCTGAATAATGACCCGTCAGATGAAGATTTGATTGACTGGGCGGAAGAAGAGGGATATGAATTCTTTGGACCAATGAACGGTTGGCTGCGATACGTGACGATAGATGGCCAACGGGTTAGAGTAAATGTTTCTTTTATATCGTTGAGCTCAGAGGGAAAAGTTATAGTTGAGGAAATAGAGGAACATCAGTCTTTTTTTGAAAATGCATTGCGTTTAGTTTATAGAAATAATCCATTCGGAAAATGTCTGACAGTTGATGTAGGATAATAGAATTTTTTTGCGTTAGATCTTTTAGACATAAAGGATTTCGGGCTCTATTGCCTGATAATATTGAGGTTTTATGCCTGCTTTAGATACGAGATCTACTTTCCTGTCAAGCAATCTTTCCAGCTCATCGGCCAGGTCGATAAACTCGACGCCAATGGGTTGACTAAAATCAACCATGATGTCGATGTCGCTATCGGGATTGAAGTCGGGTCTGACTACAGAGCCGAAGAGGCCGATTGAATTGACATGGTATTTTTCAGATAATTGAGATTTTACCTGGCGAAGTTTATTTTGTATGGTAGAAAGATTTCTCACCATACGAATATACAATAAGTTATGAGGGGAAGATGGCTATGATTTGGTATGGGACGAGTTTCATGATTACTCGGACCGGAGGCTATTTACTGGGTTAGCGAGGGCGGCTTTGATGGCCTGGAAGCTAACGGTCAGCAGGGTGATGGTTAGGGCGCCGGCGCCGGCTATGGCGAAGATCCACCAGGAGATGGAGGTTCGGTAGGAGTAGTTTTGGAGCCAGCTGTGCATGAAGTACCAGGCGACGGGAGAAGCGATGACAAAGGCGATGATGACCAATAGGAGGAAATCCTTCGAGAGGAGTTTCCAGACGCTGAAGGTGTTTGCGCCAAGGACTTTGCGGACGCCGATTTCTTTGGTGCGGTTTTCGGCCATATAGGCGGAGAGGGCGAAGAGGCCGAGGCAGGAGATGAGGATGGCCAGGCCGCCGAAGAGGGCGGATTGGATGCCTGTGCGGCGTTCTTCTTCGGCTTTTTCGGCGTCGGCTTCGTCAACGAACCGGTAGGTGAAGGGGTATTCGGGGTTGTAGCGCTTGAAGATCGATTCGATCTTGCTCATATTGTCGGCGATGTCGTGTCGGGGGTTCAGCCGGAAGGTCACGGCGCCGAACCAGTTCCTGGGTCCCTGGATGATCATTGGGGTGACGGAATAGAAAGGTGAACCAGGGACAAAGTCTTTTACGACACCTACGACGGTCCAGCTGCTTTGCGGGTTGGTAATGATCTGACCGATGGGGTCTTTGAGGCCCATGGCGGCTACGGAGGATTCGGTCAGTAAGACGGCGGTAGTGTCTGTCGGATAAATATTGGTGTTGATCGTGCGGCCTGCTACGAGTTTGAGTCCGACCGTTTCTATGAAATCGTTATCGGTGTAAAATTCGTTGAAGTAGATTTTCTTATTGGGGTCTGAGCCGCGCCATGAATAATTATTGTTTGAAGTCCATATATAGGTGATGGGTGAATTGGACCGGGTGACGGAGGTAACGGCTCCGCTGTTTAGAAGGTCCTGCCGGATCACCTGGTATTTATTGTTTATCTCTCCGTTGACATAGGCGAAGGCCAGGTGGTCCCGGTTGTAGCCGGGGTCCCGTTTGCTCACGTAATTTATCTGCCGGTAGATGACGGCCGTACAGATTATAAAGACGATAGCAAAGCAAAATTGAAAGACGACAAGGACTTTTCTTACACTGACTAAATTATAGCTCGTTTTGAACACTCCTTTTAGCACGCTGATCGGCTTGTAGGTGGACAGATAGAATGCGGGGTAGCTTCCGGCGATCAAACCCGTGAGCAGGACGAAGCCAACGAGGGCAAACCAGAAATAGGGTTTGGCGTAGGGGATATCCAGGCTTTGATAGGTGAGCCAGTTGAAGCCCTGTATAGATAGCTGGGCGATGCCTACCGCGATGATGCCTGCGATGAGGGAGATGAAGATGGACTCGCCCAGGAATCGGAAGACGATCGAGGCCTTTCCTGCTCCGACTACTTTCCGGATGCCGATCTCTTTGGCTTTTTTCACGCTTTTCGCCGTGCTCAGGTTCATGTAGTTGATACAGGCGATGAGCAGGATAAAGATGGCGATGGCGGCGAACAGGCGTACGGTCTCGATGCCCCCGCCGACCAGCTTTCCGTTTTCGAACCTCGAATAGAGGTGCCATATGGCAAACGGATGTAGAAAGACTTCGTTGTTCACATTGGGTGCATGTGCTTTTATCACGTTTCGTAGAAGGTTATCGACTGCAGCCTGTGCACTACCGGTTTTTAGCAGTGCAAAGGTCCGTGTGCCGTCTGTCCAGATGGGTCTGTACCAGTTGATTTCGTGCATATAGCTGTAGGGAAGCAGGTATTCGAAATTGAATTCCGAATTATTGGGGATGTCTTTTACGATCCCTTCCACCTTGAAATTGGCGTTGCTGTCTATGCGGATTGTTTGCCCCATGGCGTCGCGGTCGGGGAAGAGCTTTTTTGCAAACTTCTCCGTGATCACCATCGAACGGGGGGAGGCCAGCGCCTGCTGTACGTTTCCTTTCACCAGGGGAAAGGTGAAGATCTTCAGAAACCCGGGATCGACCATTATTCCATTGCCTATAAAGCTTCGGTCGCCTGCGTGCAGTACGATGCCGCCGATTCCATTCAACCGGGTAACTTCTTCCACCTGGGGATAGCTTGTCTGCAAGATGGGGGTCAGGAGGGTCGGCACCGCAGGCCAGCATTCGAGTTTGTTTTCGATCATGCCGCGGGTATAGAGGACGAAAATCCGGTCTTTCTTTTCATGAAAGCCGTCGAAGGTGAGTTGGTTTTGGATCCACAGCAGGATGAGGATGGCGCTTGCCATGCCGATGGATAGTCCGGAGATGTTTATAAATGAGAATCCTTTGAATCGGGAGAGGTTTCTAACGATGACTTTGAGGTAGCTGTTGAAGAGGGCGATGTTGAAGATGGAGCGGGGTTGTTTTTCTTGTTTTGTCTTGTAGCGAATTTTTCGTTCGAGGCGTTGCATATGACGGGCATAGATACCCTCGATTTCCGATTCGTTTTGGTCTTCTGCGGGTTTCCATAGCCCTTCGAGGGTATTTACGAAATGTCGCAGGTCGGGGTTCTCCTTCATCAGGGTTTGGAGCTCCTGTAGTTCTTCCGCAGACGCTTCTCCAGCCATCTTTCTGCTGATCAGTTGCCAGACTCGCTGTTTGACATTCATATGGGGGTATCGTTGTTGTTTTTATCAAACAAAAGCAATACCCGTTGCTTATTTTTATGATATTCAAATGATTGTAAGGTTTTTGGGGTGCAGGAGGTGTCCGGTTTTGTTACACTTGCTGTACGAATTTTATTTCCAGTCCTGTTCCATCTTGTTATAAGACTCCTTGGATACGGTGGATTTTTTCTTTGGGCGGGAGATTCCCTTTCTTTTGCGGGTATTAATATTGTTTACAAGGGAGTTTTTCACGCCCAATTTGTTCTTCTGCTTTGACATAATTTCTTTTCGATAAGAATAGCAATGGCTGTGCCATCGGCGGGGCAGTTAATAATTTGCTAACATTCGCAACTGGCGGGTATATTCTATTTTTACCCCATGATCACGGACGAGCAACAGATCATCAAGGAGTTCATGGCTGGTAGTCATAGTGCTTTTGAACAACTTTATAACCAATACAGCGCTGCGGTATATGCCAACATCTATAAGATGGTGAGGGTTCAGGAGCTTGCTGAGGATATTTTACAGGACGTTTTTACGGTTTTGTGGGCGAACAGGGAGAAGATCGACCCGGCTCAGTCTGTCGGCAACTGGCTGTTTGTGGTAAGCTATCATCGTTCGCTTTCCTGTCTGAAGAAAAAATTGCGCGAAAATATCGTTCCGGCTGCTGAGCTTATTCTTGCGGATATTGCGGAGGAGCCGGAGATGGATGAAAAATATTATGGCGCACAGATCGATATTTTGAATACCGCCGTCGAACACCTTCCCTTGCATAAACAAAGGGTATTTCGTTTATATCATTTTGAGAATAAGACTTTTGACGAGATCGCGCAGGAGCTAAACCTGTCCGTGGGCTCGGTAAAATTCTATTTGAAGCAATCCAGGTCGTTTATCCGCCAATACGTAGGCGGCCATTTCCCCCAGGCCGTCGGTCTGTCTCTGCTTGTGTTGGTAACAATTCCTTAACCTGGAATCATATTCCCCTTTTTACCGCTTTGGTGTATTCATTGGTGAATGGATAACCTGGAAAAGCAAATTCAAGATTTTTGGGAGAATCGGACTTCACCCGAACAGCGTCACGAGATATTGCGGGAGCTGGAGAAATCCGGCATGGAGTGGAAGGAATTTATGCAGCAATATTATAATAAGGTGCTTGCGGGAGAAAGGGCCGGTGGTTTGAATGATGAACAGAAGAGCAGGGTTTGGCAGCGATTGAAGGAGCAGCACCTTGGTGCGGACCTGGCTGCGGCGAAGGTGGTGGAGCTGCGCAGGCGTTCGGTTTGGCTTCCATGGGCTGCGGCGGCTTGTGTGTTGGTGATTGTGGCCGGTCTTTCCATGTTTCAGTGGGGAAGGCCGGTTCCCCGGACGACGCAGGAGATGAGGCGATCGGAGCAGATGGTGGTGAAGACGATCGTAAAGAAGAATAAAGGTGAAGGGGAGGAAAGTCTGACGCTGCCCGATCAGTCACAGGTAGTCCTGGCGCCGGGAAGCAGTATCAGCTATTTGGAAAACTTCGAGGCTCGCGCGCGTAATATACAATTGGAGGGGCGGGCGCTTTTCGAGGTTGCAAAAGACTCTGTAAGGCCTTTTACGGTAATCGCTCATGGCTTTGCGACCACTGCGCTGGGGACCCGATTTATCGTGGATGCTACCAAGCCGATCGTATCTATCCGTTTATTGAAGGGTAAAGTTGTGGTGAATGCTACGGCCGACGCCGTCGTTGCCCTGCAAAGAATGTATTTAATTCCGGGGCAGGAGCTGCGAATCAATACTTCTACCAAACAGTTTGCAAGAGTCAATCCAGATAGTAAGCCTTCTAATAGCAAGACTGCCGCAAGCGAGAATGTCGTGTCATTATCTTTTGAAAGAACGAATCTGGCTGCGGTATTTCAACGATTGAGTGCATATTATAAAACTCCTATCCTATATGACAAAACCGAAGTACAAGGCTTGTCGTTCACTGGAGATTTCAAACCATCCGATGAACTGGAGCTGGCGCTTAAAGTGATTTGCAATGTGAACCAGCTGGCATTTATCAAAGAGAGCGATCATATCGTAATAAGTAAACACTAATAACCCAATAGTTATCATTATGGCAAGCACTACCTCATGGGGTAGCAGGAAGCCTATTGCACAAAAAAGACAATCTACAATGAAAGCAAGAAAGCAATGGTTGAAATGGAAATTAACTATGTGCATAGGGCTTGTGGTCCTGGCAAGTTCTGCTTCGGCTCAACAATCCGCCAGGATAACGGGCGTTGTCCTGGATGAAAGCGGAGATCCGGTACCTGGTTCTACGATTTCGGTATACCAGGCCGGAAAGGGGGATACGGCACGTGCCTTTGCGGACGTCAAGGGAAGCTTCGTCATCCAGAATTTGAAAGCCGGAATCAAGTACGACGTTCTGGTGAAAAGCTTAGGGTACAAAGATTTTGTCAAGAGGGCATTTCCGGTGAATGCGAGCGACAACAATAGCCTCTTCGTGCGGCTGTCGCCCAGCTCGAATCTTCTCGAGCAGGTGGTGGTCTCCTATGGCCGGCAGACGAGGTCGTTGGTGTCGGGGTCCGTTGCGCAGGTTAATACGGCGCCTTTACAAGACATGCCGGTCACCCAGTTCGCGCAGCAGCTGCAGGGAAAGGTGGCGGGTGTCGTCGTGAATCAGTACAGCGGTCAGCCGGGGCGGGGTATTGGATTTGTCGTAAGGGGTTCGGCCTCTTTTTACTCCCAGAATCAGCCGTTATTTGTAGTGGATGGTGTTCCGGTGACCGGGAGCATCAATAATATCAATCCGGCGGAGATCGAAAGCTTTAGCTTTCTGAAGGATGCCGCTGCTACCTCTTTGTACGGTTCGAGGGCTGCCAATGGGGTGGTGTTGGTCACGACAAGACATGCGAAAGCGGGAAATTCCAGTGTGGAGGTTTCCTCGTACTATGCCGTTCAGAAAATCCCGGGTGAGCGAGTGCCAAAAATGATGAATGCAAGGCAGTTCGCCACTTTTATGAAACAGCGGGGAGAGGATGGGGTGAAGTACGAGCCCGGTTATAAGATAGCGGCGGATTATCATGCAGCTTATGACAACCCCGATCAGTACGGGGAAGGCACCAACTGGTTCAACCTGCTGACGAGAACGGCACCGATGAGCAATATCGACGTGGTCATGCAATCGGCTCATGAGCATTCTTCGTCTTTGTTCATGGCGGGATACCAGGAGCAGCAGGGTGTTTTGATCAACAACGGAACGAAGCTGTTTACGGCGCGCTTCAATCACGAGGTTTCGGCTATCAACAATAAATTGAAAATGGGGGTTAACCTGGCTCCCAGCTACCGGGTGGATCATAACAACCGGTTCAGCACCGACGGGGTAGGGGGATACTTCGAGCGATTCTTCGAGGCGAGTCCTTTGCTCTCACCCTATAATCCAGACGGCACCTATGCGCGCAGCGTTGCGTCGCCGGGCATGGTCGCCTATATCAACCCGCTGGCTACCTATAACCTGACCAATGACAACTACTATACTACCCGTATATTGGGTAATGCTTATCTGAACCTGGAGGTTTTGGATGGATTGTTTGTCAAGACCAGTGTAGGGGTGGATAAGGGGGCTGAGACGAGGAAGTACTTTCAGGGCGGGCTGGTGACGTCTACCCAGGGGCAGTCGACGGGAACTAGCTCCTCGGTGGACAATGGCTCGTGGACAACGGAGGCGAATCTCTTATACAACAAGACCATCGCCCGGGATCATAACATCGAAGCGCTGGCGGGTTATTCGGTACAAAAGTTCAGCCAATACAGCAACAACATCACGGGACTGGGCTTTACCAGTGACGACATAACCTATCTCAATGCGGCTACCAGCCTTACGGGTGGCAGCAATGGAACGGCCTACTCTTTATTGTCTACCATTGGCCGCTTGAACTACAACTACAAGAAGAAGTATCTGCTCTCTGTGGCGATGCGGCGTGACGGGTCATCGAGGTTCGGCACCAACAAGCAGTGGGGTAATTTTCCCTCGGTGTCGGCCGGCTGGGTGGTCAGCAGCGAGTCTTTTATGAAGAGTATTCCGGCGATCAGCTTCCTTAAGATCAGGGGCAGCTATGGGTTGACGGGCAACAACTTCTTCCCCAACAACTACGATGCTCAGAGCACCATCGGCAACTATTACTATGACTTCAACAATACGGTCACGCAGGGGCAGACGATTGCCAATGTAGGCAATGCCGATCTGGCATGGGAGCGGAATAAACAGCTCGACCTGGGTTTCGACGTATATCTCTTCAACAACCGCATCAGTCTGACTTATGACTATTATCACAAAGTCACCGACGGGCTGATACAACAGCGGGCGCTGCCGACCTCTACCGGTTTTACACAGATTATCTCGAATGTGGGTGCGTTGAAAATGTGGGGGCATGAAGTAACGATCAACTCTACCAATCTTCAGAGTGGAAAGCTCAGGTGGAATACCAGCCTTATTTTCTCTATGGACAGGAATCTCATCACCAACCTCGTGTCGCCGGGATTTATCCGCCGGAACAATACCGTGTCGTCCGACTATTACCGGCAGCAGGTCGGGCATCACCTGGGCGAATTTTATGGATTTGTCTTTCAAGGATTGTACAAGAACGCGGATGACCTGGCCAAATCGGCCAAGTATCAGAGTACGGCGGCTAATCCCAATGGGCTTTCCGACGTAGGTACGATAAAGGTAAAGGACGTCAATGGGGATGGGACTATCGACGACGTCAACGATCGTACTTTCATTGGGGACCCGACTCCTAAATTTACCGGTGGTCTGGTCAACAAGTTCTCCTATGGCAACTTCGACCTGAACATCGACATGACCTATTCGGTCGGCGGCAAGATCCTGAATGCGGCCAAGTGGGCCTATCAAACCAATATGGATGGAAGCCGTGTTCCCCTGGCGGCGGCGCTGGATTACTGGCGGTCTCCGGAAAATCCGGGCTCGGGTGTCTATCCGCGTACCAAGACCGGAACGACGGCACTGGGGCGGAGCGTGAATTCTCAATGGATCGAGAGTGGTTCGTTCCTGGCTATAAAGAATATTGCATTGGGTTATACTCTTCCGGTGAAGAGGGTGGCCTGGATGAATAGCTGCAGGGTGTATGCTTCGGTGCAGCAGGCCTATATTTTCACCAAGTACACGGGAATGAACCCGGAAGTGAATGTGGGAGCTTCCGACCAGACTTCGGGTGTAGGCATCGATGAAAACGCCTACCCGATTCCCAGAACGTTTTCCCTGGGCTTTAATGTCTCTTTCAAATAACTTATGCACATGAAAAAGATTGAGTTTGTTATTGCGGTTTTATTGCTGATGAGCACGACAGCCTGTAAGAAAGATTTTATACAGCTGACTCCTCCGGATTCCTATACGGCCAATAATTTCTATAAGACAGAGGCTCAGTTTCAGTCGGCTGTCGTGGCGGCGTATGCCCCGCTGCGGGACGTGCTGCTGAACGACTATTTTACTTCGGAAATGCACTCGGATAATACGATCTATCAACCCTATGCGGATCAGGGGACGGCCTACATGCAGCGAAGGAATATCTCCGACTTTACCAATACCTCTACCAATGCCTATGCCAATGCTACCTGGCAGCACAGCTATACGGGTATCAGCCGGTGCAACATCATCATCGAAAGTCTGAAGAAGGCCGATATCTCCGATTCTCTACGGAAGGTCGTCGATGGTCAGGCAAAATTCCTGCGTGCGCTCAACTATTTCAGGCTGGCTAGGTTGTATGGGGCGCTGCCTTTGTTTTTAAAGGTTATCGAGAAGGCGGATGATGCTTTTATTCCGAGGACGGGGGTAGATTCCATTTACCGGCAGATCGTTGCCGATGCACAGGATGCCATAAATGAGCTGGCTCCTCCGGCAAAGTTTCCCCAGACGGGTATTGCGACGAAGGGCGCTGCAACTATGCTTCTGGCGGATGTTTATGCTATTCAAAAGAAGTGGAGTGATGTGGAGGGGTTGCTGAATACCCTTCCTGCGATGGGGTATAACTTGAATGCCAATTATGCCGACGCCTTTACGCCTGGCAATAAGAATAGCTTCGAATCTCTTTTCGAGATACAATACCTGGGTGGTACGACGACGGGTACCACGCCTAATGCGACGACCCTGCACTTCATCCCGCGTAGCAAGGACACGAAGCTGCTGACGGGGATTACGGTGGACAATACGGGCGTCGGTGGATGGAATACGCCTTCGAGCGACATGATTGCGAGCTATGAGGCGGGAGATAAGCGGCTGGATGCGTCTGTGGGTATCATCGAAGGTACTTATGACGGCAGCTATTATATGACCTATTCGGCGGCCAAGAGCGTGATCGGCTACACGCCTGCTGCGGGAAAGATCGGCATTCCTTATATCAAGAAATACGTTCATTCGCCGTTACCGGCTACTACGGGCTCGAGTGACGACTTTCCTGTCTACCGTTATTCGGAAGCCTTGTTATTGCTCGCGGAAGCGTTGAATGAGCAGGGGAAGACGGCGAGCGCGCTGATCCCATTGAATAGGGTAAGGGCGCGGGCGGGGCTTGTCGCCACTACGACTACCGATGCGGCTCAGGTCCGGGATATCATCTGGCATGAGCGCCGGGTGGAGCTGGCGTTCGAGAATCACCGGTGGGAGGATTTGCTGCGTTCGGGGAAGGCTTTAGACGTGATCAATGCCTTTGGCGTGAAGATTCGGCAGGAGCTGAGCTATGTTCCTACGGACTCGCACGTGGTGACTGCGCATAACCTTTTGTTTCCGATACCGCAGGATAATATTGACTTGAATCCTTTGTTAACACCGAACCCATGATCAAACGAGTATTGATTTTTTTGTTGTGCCCGGTGCTTTCGCTGGCGCAGCCTGGGGCGGGGCGGGTACCCGCGGCTGCGAAATATATTGTGCTCATCACCATCGATGGGCTGAGGCCGGAGTTTTATCTCGACCCTTCGTGGGGGATGGTGAATCTGAGACATCTTATGGAGGATGGTGTGGCGGCAAGGGGAGTAAATCCCGTTTTCCCCTCCGTCACCTATCCCGACCATACAGCGATCATTACAGGAGTGACACCGGCGAAGCATGGTATTTACTTCAATGCTCCTTTCCGTCCGCGTGGGGAAGCCGGGCAGTCTTATGTTTACTACGATTCTATCCGGGTACCGACATTATTCGATGCTATGCATCGGGCCGGCCGGACGACGGCGGATGTTATCTGGCCTGTGACGGTGCATGCTCCGATCGACTTTAATGTGCCGGATATCGCCCAGCCGGGTTCTAAGGACCGGAGGGGGATTACGGCAGCGAATGTGAATCCACCTGGTTTGTGGGATACGCTGCAGGCTCAGGTTTTGGGACGGCTGGATGCGGCGGATTGGAATATGTTCGATGACGAGCTGGTTATGGATGAGAACATCGGGAGGATTGGGACTTATCTGATCAGGAAGCACAAGCCGGGATTGACGGCTATTCACTTTGCCGCGGCTGACCACTATCAGCACGAGTATGGCCGCGACGGTTATGCCGTCAGGGCGGCGGTGGCCGGCATCGACAGGGGAATAAAGTCTATTTTGGAGGCCGTTCGCAGGGCGGATATCCGGGATAGTACGGCGATTATCGTTACGGGGGATCATGGGTTCGAGAATGTATATAGGGTATTTCAGCCGAACGTGCTGCTTAAGCGTAATGGGTTGTTGACGGATGTCCGCAAGGACGAGTGGAGGGCGCAGTGGTACCAGCAGGGGGGATGTACTTTTTTGGTGCTGAAGGACCCTAGCGACCGGGAGGCATTGTCTGCCGTTCGGTCGATGCTGAGCGGGTTGCCTGATTCGGTAAAGCAGTATTTTAAGATTATCGACAAAGATGAGCTGGGGCGTATCGGCGCTTTTCCGGGTGCGGTGCTGGCGCTTACGGGTCTCAGGGGGACGGCGTTTGGGAGCAAGCAGGAGGGCGCGTTGATGGATGTGCTGCCGGCGGTGAAGGGGAATCATGGGTTTTATCCGGATCATGGGGAGATACGGACGGGATTTGTCGCTGCGGGGCCGGGACTGCGTCGGGGAGTGGTGGTGCAGGAGATGAATATTGTAGATGTGTGTCCGGTGATTGTGCGGCTGGCGGGGTTGGAGTTTGGGAGGATGGATGGGAAGCTGTACCCGGAGATGTTTAAATGAGCGGACTATTTGCGTTTTGTCGCCTTTTTGGGTGCGGATTTTTTGGGGGCTGCGACGGCTTCCGTTTCGATTTCGTTTTTCAGCATCTTTACCAGCATCTTCATTTGCGAGATGTCCCGGGATACCCGTGATACCAGGATTCCTCCTTCTACCATGGCGTATGCCTTGAGGGCGAACGCGCGGTAATTCCAGTCTTTTTTAAATTCTCCGTCTTTGACGCCGCGGGCCAGGACGTCGATCATACCTTGCTGGACGGTGCAGATGGTTTGGTTGACCATTTCCCGGATTTCGGGATTGGTGTCGTCAGCTTCCATGCCGAAGTTCATCATCGGGCAGCCGCCCTGGATGGGAGGGTTCAACATGCGCAATTGTTGCTGTACCCGGATTCCAATCATGGGGCGATGTATCAGTTCCCGGAGCACTTTGTCGAACAGGTACGGCTGTTTTTGAACGGAGGGCGATAATTATCAGCAAGGGGCATGAAATCATGCCCCTTGTTTGTCGATAGCATGGCCGGCGGCGGTGCTGAGGTCGGTTTCTTTGCCGCTGTCGGTGTGCACCCAACGGCCGTTTTCCTTCCGGATGTAAATGGGGGGAAGGACGGTGCTGTCGGTCTTGCCGGGGAGGTGGAAATTGGAGACGACAAAATAAGTTTCGGAATGATGTTCCTGGACGTCGGCTTCGAGGGTGATGCTCAACCGCGCCGAGTCTACCAGGAAGTCGAACCGGATTTTGAAGTTTGCGGTGATCATGATTCGGGGTTTTTTAAACGCCGATCAAAGTAGATGCCGATCGCGGTAGAAGTGAAAAATTGACAGGGCAGGGGCAAGGGACGTCTAGTTACTGAAATTTTTCATTTTTGTCCGGGTTCCGGCTCTGACAATTTTTCGGAGGGGTTGGCACGATTGGTGTGCTGTGTTTTGATTATGAAACCGATTGGAAATGCAAAGGAGTTAATGGCAGGGGCGAGGGAAAAAGAGCAGGCCGGTCAGCCGGGGGCGGCTGCGGTCTTGTATCAGAAGGTGGTGGATCAGGACCCGGAAAACAAGGATGCGGTGAGGAGGCTATTGATGATATACCGGCGGCTGAAGGACTATAAGAGGGAACTGGCGGTCATCGAGGCGTCGTTGGGGGCGGTTTCTCAGCGGGATAGGGCGGCGCAGGAAAAGTGGCTTGCGATGCATCCGGGGGCGGCTAAGGTCGGGAAGGCCGTGCTGCTTTCGATGGGAGGGGTGGAAGCCTCGGGATATGGGACAGACCTTTTTGTAGGGCAGCTGTTGAAGAGGAAGGACATAGTGGAGAGGAAGATGGGGGGAAGGGCTGCGCCGGCGAGGAAGAGGGCGGTGCGTCGGGGAAAGACGGAGGCGTCTGCCGCTGCCGCCCGGAAGAAGGCGATGCAGGAGGAGAAGCGGCAGGTTGCAATAGCGAAGCGGCAGGCAGCGGAGCAAAGACTGCAGGAGCGGCGGGCGGCGGAGGAAGCAAAGAGGGCGGCTGCGGAGGAGAAGAAAAGGGAGAAACAGGAGGCGAAGAGAGTGGCGGCGCAGGAAAAGGCTGCGGCAGCGGTTCCGTCGTTTTTTGTGATCTCGTTGCGATACCTGGTTTCTTTGAAGAGAATTGACGCGATGTTAGAAAAGCATACCGTGTATCTGGATAAGCATATAGCTGCCGGGGATTTTTTGATGGCGGGACGGCAGGAGCCGAGGACCGGGGGAATTATTATCGCAAGGGGGAAGAACCTGGCTGCAATAGAGCGGATTACCAGGACCGACCCGTTTGTAAAGGGAGGACTGGCGAGTGTGGATATTGTGGAATTTAAAGGAAGCAGGGTTGCAGATGGTATGAAGGTTGCAAAGGCATGATTTTTTCTGTCGATATGACATGCCTTCTTCGGTTGTCCTACATATGAGCTACGACGCCGATCTCCGGCGCTTGAGGATTGTCTACGTTTCGGGGAATGTGTATGATTATCTAGACGTGCCTCCTTCCGTATACGACGCGATGAAGACCTCCGGTTCTAAAGGGACTTTTCTCAACACAAAAATTAAGGGACAGTATAAATTCCAGAAAGTGAAGTGATCAGTTCGTGATTGTTCGGCGAAGATTTTAGGGGGTTGGTCGAAATCTTTTGTGGTTTTTTGGGGGAGGGGAGACTTTGCGGTAAAAAAAGATGAGAAACATTGTTTTGCCGATCTTATTGTGTATGTCGCTGGCCGTAATGGGGCAGGTCAAAACGCCCAGGGGAAGTAAAATGGCTGCCGTTTCGGAGCAGGTTGGCGTCACGGATGTCACCATTAGCTATAGCCGGCCGGGTGTCGGCGGGCGGGAAGGGAAGATCTGGGGGGATTTGGTCCCTTATGGATTTGTCGATTATCACTATGGGACGAGTAAGGCGGCTCCATGGCGGGCTGGGGCCAATGAGAATACGACTATCGATGTTTCCACGGATGTGGCGGTCGGGGGGAAGCTGCTGCCGGCGGGGAAATATGGATTTTTTGTCGCTATGGGACCTGAAAAGGCAACGCTTGTTTTTTCGAAAGATAATAATGCCTGGGGTTCCTTTTATTATAATCCGGCTCAGGATGTGCTGCGGGTGGAAGTGCCGGTGGTAAGAACTACGGAGAGTGTCGAGCGGCTGAAATATGAATTTGCGGAGGAGACGGATAGCAGTGCTGTCGTTTCGCTTTTGTGGGAGAAGGTGAGGATTCCGTTTACGGTTTCGGTCGATTTGAAGAAGACGCAGGTGGATGCCTACCGGCATGCTTTCAACAGCGGCGCGTTTTACGCCTATTGGCAGAATATGCAGCAGGCGGCGGATTTTTGCCTGGTCAATGATGTGAATATAGAGGAGGGGCTTTCCTGGGCGGATCGTTCCATCAATACCTATTTTGGAGAGGCGAATTTTCGGACGCTCAGTACTTATGCGGGTTTGTTGGAGAAGGTGGGGAGAAAGCGGGAGGCGGATTCGGTGATGAAGGTGGCGCTGCCAAAGGGGAATGCGCAGGATATCTATGTCTATGGCAGCAAGCTGCTGCGGATGAAGAGGGTGAAGGAGGCGGTAGAAATCTATAAGACCAATTATGAGAAGTCGCCAAAGGACTGGCTGGCGAATTTGGGGATGGCGAAGGGGTGTGCGGTTATGGGGGATAAGGCTGGGGCGTTGAAGTATGCGGATGTGAGTATAGCGCTGGTGCAGGATAAGGGAACGAAGGATTATATCGCGAAGATGAAGCAGGATATTGCGGCAGGGAAGGATATTGCAGGGTATTTTTGAGTATTTTGCCGGTTCGAAATTCAATCGATGATTCGACAATTCAACAAGCGAAATTTTAAAAAAATTTGTGACGAGCTGGCGGCTGGGGATAGCGACCTGGCTATGATTATCGGGGCGCATAAGTATCCGCCGATGTGGACGAGGCCGAATACGTTCGAGACGCTGGTGCATATTATTCTGGAGCAGCAGGTGTCGCTTGCTTCGGCGCTGGCGGCGCTGAATAAGCTGAGGGAGCGGTTGGGGACGGTGACGCCGGCCGCTTTTTTGGAGCTGAGCGATGAGGAGCTGAAGGCTTGTTATTTTAGCCGGCAGAAGACGGTTTATGCGAGGGGACTGGCGAGTGCGTTGGTGGAGGGGGCGTTGGATTTACCGGCATTGGAAGTGTTGACGGATGAGGAGGTGAGGGCGAGACTGATTGTGCTGAAGGGGATTGGGCATTGGACGATCGATGTTTATCTGATGTTTGTATTGAACAGGACGGATATTTTTCCGATCGGGGATCTGGCAGCGTTGAATGCGCTGCGGAGGGTGAAGGGGTTGGGGAAGGAGGTGCCGAAGGAGCGGTTGTTGGAGGTAGTGGCGGGGTGGCAGCCATACCGGTCGGTGGCGACGATGATGTTGTGGCATTTGTACTTGTCGGCGCCGGTGAGGAGGGGGTAGGGCTGCGGTTAAGAGGGGGTAGGATTGCGGCGGGGTGGAGAGGGGGCAGAGGGCGGATAAACGGTATTAGGGTCAGTGGGGATTAGGACCGGCGGCGGCGGGCCGTGTTTAGCGGACACGAAGTTGGGGCCTTGTGTGACTAACTTTATTGTCATGACCAAGACTACTATCTATCGACCTATCTGTCTTTTTATTTTTTGTCTAACCGGCTCCTTTTGTGCGTGGTGTCAGCCCATCGTGCGGAAGGATACGGTGAAGCTGCCGGTGAGCGATACGCTCAAGGCCAAAACCTTAAAGGACGTGACGGTGACGGGAAAGCCGCCGGTTGTCGAGCACAAGCAGGGGAAGGCGATCGTCAATGTCGAGGCTTCGGTGACCAATACCGGGACCACGGTACTGGAGGTGCTGGAAAAGTCGCCGGGGGTGACGGTCGATCGAAATGGGGGCATCTCTTTAAATGGAAGGCCCGGCGTCCTGGTCATGATCGACGACAAGCCGACCTATCTCTCCGGGGAAGACCTCAACAACCTGCTCAGCAGCATGAGCTCTTCACAGGTCTCGCAGATAGAGCTGATCGCCAATCCTACGGCCAAATACGATGCGGCGGGCAATGCGGGGATCATCAATATCAAAACCAAGAAGAATAAGAACAGGGGTTTCAACGGGGTAGCCACTTCGACCTATGGGCAGGGGGTATATCCGAAGAATGTCAATAGCCTGACGTTGAACTATCGTTCCGGTAAGTTCAATACCTTCCTGAATTACAATATGAATGCGTCGAAGTACCTGACCGATCTATATGCCTATCGGAAGTACTATGACGACAATAAGAATGTTACTGCGATCCTGGAACAGCCGGCCTATTTCACCGGAACGGTTTTCAATAATACGTTGAAGACCGGGCTTGACTATTCGGTGACGCCACGGACGACGGTCGGACTGGCGCTGACCGGTGTCTCAATCCGGCGGAAGGGGAACAATACGGCTACGGCCAGCTGGGAGAAGCAGGATGGGAGTGTCGATTCGGCCATTCTTACAAAAAGCACGCCCGACAATAAATTCAAAAACGGCGGCGTCAATCTGAACGCCCGGCATACGTTGTCGAAGAATTCGGAGCTGAGCGCCGACTTCGACTATCTCCACTATAATATGGAGGGGAAACAAAACTTCGACAATCAGCTGCAGGCTCCGGGCGGATATAGCGAGGTATATAGGAGCGATATACCGACGACGATCCGGATTTGGAGCGGCAAGGTGGATGCGTCGTTCAAGCCATTGCCCGATGCCAGTCTTCAGGCCGGGGTGAAGGCGTCTTCGAGTCATACGGATAATGCTGCGACCTACGAGAATTGGGTCAATCAGCAATGGACCATCGACTATGGCCGGAGTAACCGGTTTCTCTACCAGGAGAATATCCGGGCGGGCTATGCGTCCTGGGAGCAAAAATTCAACAAGCTTTCGTTTCAGGCGGGGGTACGTTACGAGCATACGTCGTATACGGCGCATCAGGAGGGGAATATTCAGCAGAAGGACTCGAGCGTGGTTCGCAATTACGGCAGCTTCTTCCCGAGCGGATATGTTGCGTATAAGCTGGATAGCATCAATAGTCTGACGCTGACGGTGAGCCGGAGGATCGATCGTCCGCCGTTTCAAAATTTGAATCCTTTTCTTTACATCATCAACAAGTATACCTATCAGACGGGGAATCCCTACCTGTTGCCGCAGTATAGCTGGAGCTTCGAGCTGAGTCATCAGTTCAAGGACTTGCTGACGACGTCGGTGTCGTACAGCGATATATCGAACTACTTCTCGCAGATCTTCCTTTCGGATACCTCCAAGACCATTCTCTTTTATACGCAGGGGAATGTGGGGCATGTCTATAATCTTGGTGTGACGGCTACGTTGAGCCTGGCGCCGGTCAATTGGTGGACGATGGATTTTACGGCGGTCTTCAATCATAAGCAGCTTCGCGGCTTTAATGGGAATACTTTTACATCAGAGATCAGCCAGCTGAATATGAATCTCAACAACCAGTTTATGTTAGGGAAGGGGTATACGGGGGAGATCTCGGGAAACTATACGACCCGGGCGCGCAATGACGTGCAGGAGCTATTGTATCCGACGGGACAGCTTTCAGCGGGGATTAGCAAGAGTGTCCTGAATAAGAAAGGGACGGTAAAGCTGACATATCGGGATATTTTATATACGGTGGCGATGGAGGGGCTGACCTCGTTTCCGGATGCGACAGAGTATTTCAAACTGAAACGGGATAGCCGGGTGCTTTCGTTGTCGTTTACGTATAGATTTGGGAAGTCTTATAAAACGACGAGGCATCAGGATGGGGCGACGGAGGAAAAGGAGCGGGTCCAGAATGGTTGATCTATTGTCAGGACGAATTCGAACCAATTGATCGGCATATTGTTATAATCGTACGACTAAAAGTCAATCATTATTAAAAGTACAACTATGACGATCATCGCCGCAACGGATTATTCGGAAATAGCCGAAAATGCAGTGGAATATGCCGCTGCCGTTGCAAAATTTGTAAAAGCAAAGCTTGTTTTATTAAATGACCTCACCCTTACCGTCAGTACGTCCAATAGTCAGCTGCCTGCACACCGAATCCAGGAGCTGATCGATGAAAATGCTACCCGCCTTGCGGAAAAGGCATCTTCCCTCTCGGCTCGTTATGGAATAGAGGTATCCCCAAAAGCTACCTTTTCTTTTGTCGCCAACGAACTGAAGCTGCTGCTGTCTGAGCATGAAGATAACCTGGTAGTAGTTATGGGAATGGCGGAGAAGACGATCGAGCAGGACCTTTGGGGCAATACCACGACTTCTGTGATAAAGAAATTGCATTCGCCCGTTTTGGCTGTGCCAGCCGGAGCTCGTTTTGAAGGGATAAAAAAAGTGCTTTTTGCCTGTGATTTGTTACATGGCGTTTCGGCGCAGCTGCTGGAACGCATCAAAACCATTGCGGTGGACAACCAGGCCGAAGTTGAAGTGTTGCTGGTCAATGAAACGGTGGAAGAATTAAAACAAAAGGGTGAAAGCAGGGATGCTCTAAAGGATATCGACGAGGGGCTGGAAGGGATTGTATATTATTATAAAAATATCAAATCCGATTCGGTCATCGAGGCTATAAAGAATGAGGTCGAAAAGTCCGGAGCGAATCTGTTGATCATGGCGCCTCAAAAACATGGGTTCTGGGATGCTGTCATTCACCAGAGCAAGACCCGGAAGATGGCTGCGGGACTGGATATTCCGCTTCTTTCCATTCCGGTCAGCTGAGATCAAGCCCTTAGGGGCTTTTTTTATGCCACATATAACCACCGATTGTCAGGGCGATATAAGGACCGCCCAGCGAACCATTATTGTTCATAGGAAACCCGCCGACGGTATTCGTGTTGCCATTGCTACCCGACTGACGTAACTTGATGACGGCATCCTGGGCCAGCTGAAACCTCCAGCCGGCTTCCAGCCCAAAGGCAACGTGCTTTCCGGTGGTTGTAAGGGCTATTTTTGGTTCTCCGAGGATACTGTTTCTCCGGTAGAGGACGTCCAGCGTATTGGCATAATAGGTGTCCGTCGTATTGACGCCCTGATCGTCGGTAGAAGTTTCCGTCCACTGCGACATTGCCTGAAATCCGAACAGGTCGATCTCCTGGTTCTTGTTGTCGATGCTGCCCAGCTTATTGCCGCTGTCGAATATACAGTAGAGATCGAAGCCCGCCTTTAGCATGACGCCTTTCAGGGGCAGCAAGTACCTGTAACCTTCCTTTAGATAAAAACCGAATACCCCGTTTACTTCCTGATTTACGCCCATGCCCAGATCAACGCTATGATGCCTCCGGGCGATCTCGATACTAAAGATGTCTCCTACATAAGATTGACCCGCATATGAATGTCCCAGCGAGCCGTTGAAAGTTTGTGAAGAGGGGCCGCCGCCTGCATCGGGAATGATCGTGTAGGGAAAGCTCAGGGCGACGTCTTTGCCGGGATGGCGGGGATACAGCATGCCTCCGTTCAAGGCGTATAATTCATAGCTCAGATTTGGGCGTTGCGCTGATGCATGGTGCAGCAATAGGCATAGGAATGCCAGTATGGGTAAGGGTTTCATACGATGGGGTTAATGCTTGTTTAAAGTTAGGGAGGGTTATTTGCAGGGCATAATTTTTTGGTTTAAAATGTGATTAAATAGTCCATTCGAATAGGCAAATAAGACATTGTGCGTGGATAGGGGTGTCTTAATTTTAGCGCATAGTTTAACATTATGTATCAACGATTATTTATTGCCATTGTAGGAGCTTCTTTTGCTCTGTCTGCACAAGCTCAGTATCCCACCATTCCACACGATCTCGAAGCCAGGGGCGACTCTGTCATGAATACTTACAAGGTACTTTCCGATAAGGCCTGGGAGAAGGCGCTTCCGATCGTGGAAGCCGATGAGAAGAAGGGGAAGCCTTATGTTCCCTGGGCGGCTAAATCTTCCGACCTGCCGCAGGCCAGGATTCCGGCCTTTCCGGGTGCGGAAGGCGGCGGTGCTTATTCGTTCGGGGGCAGGGGAGGAAAGGTGTATGTCGTCAAGACGCTGGAAGATAGCGGGCCGGGCAGTTTCAGAGAGGCGTGCGAGCAGGGCGGGGCGAGGATTATCGTTTTCAATGTGTCGGGGATCATTCGATTGAAGTCTCCGGTTAGTATCCGGGCTCCTTATATTTCTATCGAGGGACAAACAGCTCCGGGCGATGGCGTTTGTATCGCCGGGGAGTCGGTGTGGATCGATACGCATGATGTGGTGGTTCGGTATATGCGGTTCCGCCGGGGAGAGACGAATGTCTTGCGGAGGGATGATGGCCTGGGCGGTAACCCGGTCGGCAATATAATCATCGACCACGTTTCGGCGAGCTGGGGATTGGACGAATGTATGTCCATCTACCGGCACGTGTACGACCGCAGTGGCGCCAGGCAGGAGAAGCTGCCTACGGTCAATGTGACGATTCAGAATTCGATCTTCTCGGAAGCGCTGGATACCTATAACCACGCGTTCGGCAGCACTATCGGGGGACGCAACAGTACGTTTATGCGGAACCTTTGGGCCAATAACGTAGCGCGCAATCCTTCCGTCGGTATGGATGGCGATTTCGGTTTTGTCAATAATGTCGTCTTCAACTGGTGGAATCGCTCTGCCGATGGGGGGGATGAGAAATCCTTTTTCAACTTTATCAATAATTACTACAAGCCGGGACCGATAACGCCGCTGGACAAGCCGATCGGACACCGGATACTGAAGCCGGAGGCGGGTCGGTCACCGGGAACGAAGGACAAGTATGGCAAGGTCTATGTGAGCGGCAACATCATGGAAGGCAATGATGCCGTGACGAAGGACAACTGGAATGGAGGAGTGCAGATCCAGGAATGGGCCGATGCGGGGAAGTATACGGATAGTATCCGTGTGGACAAGCCTTTTCCGATTGCGGCCTTGACGATGATACCGACGAAAGAAGCGTACGACTATGTCCTGTTGAATGCAGGGGCCTCGCTGCCTCGTCGTGACCCGGTGGACAAGCGGATTGTGGAGGATGTGAGGACCGGCAAGATTACTTATGGTGAGAACGCGCAGGCGCCTGCCGGCGGTCAGTTTATCAAGCGCCGGCTGCCCGTCGATTCCTACAAGCAGGGGATTATCTCCGATATCAGCCAGGTGGGTGGTTATCCGGAGTACAAGGGTACGCCTTATGTGGATTCGGATAACGATGGTATCCCTGACAGCTGGGAGAAGGTGCATGGATTGAATCCGAAGGATGCGTCGGATGCGGGGATGATTGCAAGGAATGGCGGCGGGTACAGTAATATTGAAATTTATTTGAATAGTGTGGTCAATCTGGACCAGGTGCGGCCGAATAAGCAAAAGTAACAATGCGTATCTTGCCGGGATGAATTGGAAGGCTATTGCCCGGCTGTTTCTCAAATTAGGTTTTACCGCTTTTGGTGGTCCGGCCGCCCATATCGCCATGATGCAGGAGGAGGTGGTGAATAGATTGCGTTGGATGGACCATCAGCATTTTCTCGATCTGATCGGGGCGACCAATCTCATTCCTGGTCCTAACAGCACCGAGATGGCAATCCATATCGGCTATGAGCGGGGAGGATGGAAGGGACTTTTGATAGCGGGTTGTTGTTTTATCGGGCCGGCTGTGCTGATTACGGGGGTGATAGCGGCGTTATATCGACACTATGGGCAGCTGCCGGAGGTTCAGGATTTCATCTACGGTATCAAGCCGGCGATTCTCGCGATTATTGTATCGGCCGTGTGGCCGTTGGCAAGAAAGGCGGTCAAGTCGCTGGAAATGGCGGTGATCGGGATAGGGGTATTGGCGGCGGTCTTGATGGGTGTGAATGAGATTATAGCTTTGTTTGCGGCTGGGGCGGCGGCGATTGGTTTGTTTTTGGCCCGCCGGTCGCGCGGGACGGTGCAGAGTGTCGGGCCCTGGTTTCTCTTTTTTACCTTTTTAAAGATCGGGGCTATTCTATACGGCAGCGGATATGTACTGTTTGCCTTTTTGGACAGTGAGCTGGTGTCGAAGGGGCTGCTGACGAGGGCGCAGCTGATGGATGCGATTGCGGTGGGGCAGTTTACGCCGGGGCCGGTGTTTTCTTCGGTGACATTTATCGGCTGGCAGATTGGCGGCTTACAGGGAGCGGTGCTGGCGACGGTAGGGGTCTTTCTACCTTCCTTTCTTTTTGTGTGGTTATTGAATCCGATGGTGCCGTGGATGCGCCGGTCGGGTGGCTTTTCTGCGTTTCTGGATGGGGTGAATGTGGCTTCGGTGGCGATCATTTTGGGGGTCTGTGTGGCTTTTGGCCGGGAGGCGGTCCAGGATTGGAAACGGGTGGTAGTGGCGGTAGTGAGCCTGGTCGTGGTTTTTGGATTTAAGAAGGTGAATAGTGTATTTGTGGTGGTTGGGGGTGCTTTGTTAGGGTATGCGTTGTTAAAATTCAGTAACTTGGGGTAACTCAAGTTGCTGCCATATGAATAAAAGAACATTCTTAAAACTCTCATCTGTTATGATGGCTGGTTCTGCTCTATCACCCCTGGCGGGTTTTGCACAAAACGATAAGATCACCAATTGGGCGGGAAACTATACCTATAGCACGTCTTCGATTTGGAAGGTAGGCTCGGTGCAGGAGGCCCAGGACCTTATCAAGAAGCATCCCAGGCTGAAGGTGCTGGGAACGAGACACTGCTTCAACAATATTGCCGACTCCAAGGATCATTTCCTGTCGCTGAGCCAGCTGAATAAGATGGTGGCGCTGGATACGAAGGGGCATACGGTGACGGTCGAGGGCGGCGTTCGTTATGGCGAGCTGGCGGTCTTCCTGAACGATAAGGGATATGCCTTGCATAACCTGGCTTCGCTGCCGCATATCTCGGTAGCGGGCGGCTGTGCTACGGCAACGCATGGTTCGGGGATACACAATGGCAATCTCTCCAGCGCGGTGGTGGGGATGGAGTTTATCGCGGCTGGTGGCGAGCTGGTGACCCTGGATAAGCATAGTAGTGAATTTGGACTAGCCGTGGTACATCTCGGGGGAATTGGGGCCATGACGAAGGTGACGCTGGCGATTCAGCCTACTTATCAAGTCTGGCAGTATGTCTATGAGAATCTGCCGATGGCGGCATTGGAGAAGCATTTCGATGAGATCATGGGGGCGGGTTATAGCGTAAGTCTATTTACCGACTGGCGCAACAAGAATGTCAACGAGGTTTGGATAAAGAGTAAGACGTCTTCGCATGGCGGACATCCTGAGTTTTTAGGAGCGAAGGCGGCTACGAAGAACCTGCATCCTATACGGGATTTGGGGGCGGAAAACTGTACGGAGCAGATGGGGAAACCGGGACCGTGGCATGAGCGGCTGCCGCATTTCAAGATGGGCTTTACGCCGAGCAGCGGGAAAGAATTGCAGTCGGAGTTTTTCATCCCGAGGGAACATGCGTATAAGGCGATCATGGCGGTGGAGAAGCTGCATGAGAAAATTTCGCCGCATTTGCTGATATCGGAGGTCCGGTGTATCGACGGGGACCAGCTGAAGATGAGTCCTTGCTTCGGTCAGCCGAGCACGGCGATCCATTTTACGTGGAAGCCAGAGTGGGAAGCGGTGAGGAAGCTGTTGCCGCAGATCGAGGAGGCGCTGGCGCCGTTTGGGGCCAAGCCGCATTGGGGGAAGCTGTTTACGATGTCTCATGCACGGCTGGCGGCGTTATATCCGAAGATGCATGAATTTCAGCAGATGCTGAAGCATTATGACCCGCATGGGAAGTTTAGGAACGAGTACCTGGACAAGGTAATTTTTGGAGTATAGGACGGCGCTTTGCCGCTTAATTATTTTTGCGCAACGGCCCTGCGGGCCTTGCTGCATTCTTTCAGTCTTTTCCGATGTTTTATACCCCAGTCGCTGAGCTCGATCAGGACTTTATGCAGGCTTTTGCTATAGGCCGTCAATTCGTATTCGACCGTTACGGGTGAGGTTGCGTAGACGGTTCGGGTGACCAGCTCGTTCAATTCCAGCTCTTTCAGCTCCTTCGAGAGAATTTTTGGGGTAATATCTTCCAGGGCTTTTTGTAATTCTTTAAACCGGCGAGGGCCATCCTGCAATGCGGAGATGATGGGTAGTTTCCATTTACCGCCTACGACATAAAGTGTGTCCTTGATGGAGTTGATTTTTTCAATGCATTCTGCCGACATAGCTTGATTCTTAAGTTGGTATCCTTTTGGATACCGGTTTCTTTTAGGATACTGGTATCTTTTGGATAGCGAAGGTACATAGTTTTGCGGTCATGAAAAAGATATTGCATATTATTTCGAGCCCCAAGGGCGAAGCTTCGAGGAGCATCAAGCTCGCGGGTATTTTGATCGATAAGCTGTTGGCGACCTATCCGGGTAGTACGGTCAAGACGATCGATCTTGTTAAAAAAGAACCGGAGCATCTGAAGATGGAGCAGATTGCGGCTTTCTTTACGCCGGCGGCTCAACATTCGGAGCAGCAGAAGGAGGCGCTGCTTTTCTCGGACGAATCGATACGGGAAGTGCTGGACGCGGATATAATCGTCATCGGTGCGCCGACGTATAACTTTTCCATCCATTCTTCCTTGAAGGCCTGGATCGATCACATTGTACGGGCTGGTTTGACCTTTAGCTATTCCGAGAAAGGGGTAGCGGGGTTGGTACAGGGGAAGAAGGTGTACCTGGTGCTGTCATCGGGTTTGATGGTTACAGAAGGGCCGGCGAAGGCGCCCGATTTTGTAGAGCCGTATTTGCGGCATATGCTGGCTTTTTTGGGGATGACCGATGTATCGGTGGTGCGGCTGGAAGGAGCGGATGTACCGGGTGTGAAGGAGCAGGCTTGGGATAAAGCGGTCAGCTCAATAGGGTTTTGATGGGATGGCCGTCTTCTCCCCAGTAGAAGTGTGCATAGGAGGCGAGGAGTCCGGGGCGGGAAAAGAGGGGAGTGGAGACTGGTTCGTTCTGGACGTTGCGGACGTCTGCGATAGGATAAGAAGTGGCTGAACGAGAGAAGTGAAATTCATGCCCTTTAAGGGTCTGGCCGTTCAGCTGGACCGTACGATAGCCTATCGATAATTTTGGAGACTGCATGGTGGTGGCGATATCGAGTACGCCGGCCATGGGCCAGGCCTTGCCGGAGGAGTCGGTGATGGATTCGCCCAGGTACATCATACCGCCGCATTCGGCGATGATGCGGCCGTTGTAGGTTTTGATTTGGCGCAGGAGGGTGGTGTTGTCCGAGAGGGCTTCGAGGTAAAGCTCGGGGTAGCCGCCGGGGAGGTAGAGCAGGTCGGGCTGGAAGGGGAGGGTTGTGTCTTTTAATGGGCTGAAGTACGTGATGGTTCCCCATTGTTCCAGCTGACGGATGTTTTGGGGGTAGAGGAAGTGGAAGGCTGCATCGCGGGCGACGAGGATTTGCCAGGAGGAGGAAGAAATGTAGGGGAGGGGAGCTGTTGGGCGCGGGGAGGTTTGAGTGATTTGCAATAGGTTCTCCAGGTCGAGGTGCGCTTCGATGTGCCGGGCTGCCGCTTCGATCGCTGTATCGGCGTCGGCCGTGTCCAGTCCGAGGTGGCGGGAGGGGATACGAAGGTCTTTGTTAGAGGGAAGGTGGCCGAGGGGCTGAAGTCCCACGTCTTCGCAGGCGGCGCTGAGGATCTTATAGTGAGAGGGAGAATCGACGAAGTTGAAAATAACGCCGGCGATGTGGAGGTCTTTATCGAAATTTTTCAATCCATATAGAATAGCAGCGGCCGAGTAGGCCATGGCTTTGGCGTTTAGGATTAGGATAACAGGAAGGTCTAGTTGTTTGGCGAGGTCGGCGCTGCTGCCCTCGCTTTTTTTTGCCCCGTCGAAGAGGCCCATGACCCCCTCCGTTATGCTGACATCGGCGCAGCTGCTGTAATGGTTATAAAGAGCATGGATATGCGTGTCGCTCATCAGGAAACGGTCCAGGTTGATGCTGTTGCGGCCCGCTGCGGTGCGGTGGTGGATGGGGTCGATATAGTCGGGGCCGCACTTGAAGGGCTGGACCCGGAAACCCTTGTGGAGTAAGGCTCTCAGCAGGCCGAGGGTGACGGTTGTCTTGCCCGCTCCGCTGTGGGGGGCTGCGAGGAGGAACTGAGAATTCATGGAAGAAAGGTACGGATTATTGTAAATCAGTTACTTTTACAAATCTGACATGCAATATTCTGTAAAAATATATGCCCGGATTGGGGAGCTTATGCAGGGCGTTTTGTCCGATTCGGGCGGCTTTTTGGTGAGCGGGCTGCCGTCGAAATTGTTTTATACGGAAGCGATTTTGGAGATAGAGGGCGAAGGGGCGGTGTTGCCACCAAAGGCGCAGAAGGCGCTAAGGCTTTTTCTGGGGGAGAAAAAATTGGATGGGACCATTCGGCTCGAGTCGAACATTCCGCCGGGGAAGGGTTTGTCGTCCAGCTCAACGGATATTCTCAGTGTATTGTTTTTGGTCAATGATTATTTACAGATGGGTGCGACGCATGAGGAGCTGTATCGGATTGCGGCGGCGGTGGAGCCGACTGATCCTTGTTTGTCGGATGACATTGTCGTTTTTCGGCAGAATCTTGGTGTGGTTGGCGAGCGGCTCAAGCTGCCTCCGATGGGGATCTTGTATTTCGATGGGGCGCCGGATCGACAGGTAGAGACGCTGGATGTTCAGCGGCAGTGGACGGAAGGGACGGGGCGGTTCTATGACTGGCTGCTGCAGCGGCTGATCTGGGCTGCGGAAGCCTGGGATTATGGAACGATCTTCGATTGTATTACGTATAGCGCCGAGTATAACCAGACGATCGTCCCGCTGCCTTGTTTCGACCGGTATGCCCGGCTGGCCAGAGAGGAAGGATGTGGTTTAATGGTCGCTCATTCGGGGACCATCGTAGGGTTGCTCACGAAGCCGGAAAGGCTAGCGGAGATGAGAGAACGACTGAATGAGGTTACGGCTGAACCGATTTATATGGAAAATTATAGTCCCGAACTATGACTCGTTTGCTCCGGCCGCTGATGTTTGTCGGTACGGCTTCCGATGTAGGTAAGAGCGTTATTACGGCTGGCTTCTGCCGCATACTTCGCCAGGATGGTTACCGGCCTGCGCCCTTCAAGGCGCAGAATATGTCCCTCAATAGTTATGTCACGCCCGAAGGGTTGGAAATCGGACGAGCCCAGGCGGTGCAGGCCGAGGCGGCGGGTATCGCTTGTCACAGCGATATGAATCCTGTCCTGCTCAAGCCCACGGGGGATCGTCATGCTCAATTGGTATTGCACGGCAAGCCTGCCGGAAATCAGTCCGCTTACGACTATTTTATGGGAAAGGACCGGGCCCATCTTTGGGAGGAGGTGAAGAAAGCCTATGACCGGCTGGCTTCGCGGTTCGACCCTGTCGTGCTGGAGGGGGCGGGAAGCATCTCCGAGATGAATTTGTGGAAGAGGGACATTACCAATATGCGGATGGCTTTGCATGCCGGGGCCGACGTTTACCTGATTTCGGATATCGACCGGGGGGGCGTGTTTGGCAGCGTTTATGGGACGCTGGCCTTGCTGCCGCCGGAAGAAAAGGCGTTGATTCGCGGGGTATTGATCAATAAATTCAGAGGGGATGGGCGGCTCTTCGAGGATGGGAAGCGGCAGCTGGAGGAATTGACGGGGGTACCGGTTGTCGGGGTATTGCCTTTCTTTAAAGACATTCATATCGAGGAGGAGGATTCGGTGGCGTTGGTGCAGAAGGCCTCTGCGCCCAAGGCGGGTGCTTTTAATATTGCGGTGGTGCGTCTGCCGCATTTGTCCAATTACACCGACTTTCTCTGGCTGGAGAAGACGGAGCCGCTGCATGTTTATTATACGGATGAGCCGGCGCAGCTGGCCGGGGCTCAATTGATCATCCTGCCGGGGAGCAAGAATACGATCGGCGATCTGTTGTATTTGCGTTCCAGAGGGGTCGACCGGGTATTGACAGATTCGGCGGTTCCGATTGTCGGGATTTGCGGGGGATATCAGATGATGGGTAAGACGATCGCCGATCCGTATGGGGTCGAGGGAGAAGTTCGGACGGTGGAGGGGTTGGGGTTGCTGCCGGTGGATACGGTGCTGAAGGAAGAGAAAACGACGGTTAGGCGGCGGTTTCATTTTGGTTCGGCGGATGGGCCGCTTTGCGAGGGGTATGAAATACATATGGGTAAGACGGGGACGGACAGTCCGCTATGTTACCCGCTGGATGGAGCGCCGGATGGATATTATCGGGATGCTGGCTGCTGGGGGACGTATATGCATGGGATATTGGATAATCGTGCTGTGGTGGAAAGACTGCTGGAAGCGGCAGGCGCGGGTGGGTTGTCGATACGGTGGTCGGACTATCCCGTATTCAGGCAAGAGCAGTATGACCGGCTGGCATCGTTGATTCGGTCGAATGTAGACATGGATTCCATTTATAAGCATTTACAAAAAAGAGATTGATATGCTCGAAGGACATGGCGATGACGGCTGGAAGTACGATCGGCCCTTTCGTGCCGACTTTAGCAGCAATGTTTTGCACGGGCCTTTGGATATGGGGCTGACGGCTTATTTGCAGGAGCGGGTGGCTACGGTGACGCACTATCCCGAAGTGGATGCGCGGACGGTGGCGGCGGCGGCGGCTGTGGCTTATGGAGTATCGCCGGAGCAGGTGTTGGTTACGAATGGAGCTACGGAGGCGATCTACCTGGTGGCGCAGTCGAAGCTTGGTGGATCGGCGACTATTTTTACGCCTTCGTTTGCGGAATATGAAGACGCCTGCCGGCTGCATGGTTTGCAGGTTCGGTTGCTGGACTGGGAGAAGGTGATGGAAGGGGAGATTTTTTCGACCGATTTGGTTTTTATTTGCAATCCTAATAATCCCACGGGCAGGGCTTTGCCGTTGGAGAAACTGGAGAAGATGCTGAGGAGTAATGAGGGGGCGTTGGTGGTGGTGGATGAGTCGTATATCGATTTCACCTTCGCGACTTCGAGCATGATACCTTTATTGGATCGATATCCTAATGTCCTGGTCTTGCGTTCGCTGACCAAGAGCTATAAAATACCCGGACTTCGAGTGGGCTTTGCCGTGGGGCAGGAGCGTGTGATTCAGCAGCTGCGGCGTTTGAAGATGCCCTGGTCGGTCAATCGGCTGGCGCTCGAGGCGGCGCGGTATATTTTCAAGCACAGCAATACCGCTCATGTGGATTTGTCGGTCGCTACGGCCCGTTGGCAGGAGGAGCTGAGGCTGGCGACGGGGTGGAAAGTCCATGATACGGATACGCATTATTTTTTGACGGAGGCCCCGATGGGAGCTGCAAGGCTGAAACAATGGCTGGTAGAGCAAGAGGGGCTGCTGATCCGGGATGCATCCAATTTCAGAGGATTGGGGCCGCAGCATTTTAGGGTGGCTTGTCAGGGTGTGGAAGAAAATCGATTGTTAACCGAAGCTTTGCGTCGATGCACCCAAACTGGATTATAATCATTCCGTTACTGGCCGGCTATGCCGCCGATCTGTTGCTGGGCGACCCGCGCAGCTGGCCGCATCCGGTGCGGCTGTTTGGAGGGCTGATACGGAAGGGGACGGAGGGACTGAACAGGGGAGGAGGGAGATTTGTCAAAGGGATGCTGTTGACGCTGGTGCTTTGCGGCGGGACGTATGCGGGGTGTTTTTTCTTATTGAGAGAATTGGAGCGGCTTTGGATGCCGGCTTACTATATTGCTGCGAGTATCGGAGTCTTCTTTTCGCTGGCAAACAGGAGTCTCTTGCAGGAGGGGTGGGCCGTCTTCGACACGCTGCAAAGAGAAGGACTCGACGCCGGCCGAAGCCGGCTGTCCTGGATTGTGGGAAGGGATACGGCGTTTCTTTCGGCTCAGCAGGTGCGGATAGCCGTGTTGGAGTCGATGTCGGAGAATTTGAGCGACGGGGTCATTGCTCCGCTATTTTTTTATGCGATCGGGGGTGTGCCGGCGATGATGCTGTATAAGATGATAAATACGCTGGATTCGATGATTGGGTACAAGCGGGAGCCGTATCGGATGTTTGGTCGATTTGCGGCCAGGCTGGATGACGTAGCTAATCTGATCCCGGCCAGGATTACGGCCTGGCTGATGGTCCTGGTTACGGGGAGTGGGCGAGGGTGGCGGTTTGTCGTGCGATATGGGGCGAAGCACGCTTCACCCAACTCGGGTTATCCGGAGGCGGCGCTTGCGGGTATTTTGGATTGCCGGTTTGGAGGACCGAATACCTATGGCGGGGTATTGGTCGAAAAGCCTTATATCGGCGAGACGGATAGGATGATCGAGCATAAGCAATTTGCGTATGTTGTATACATCAATCATGCCGTGACGGCGCTCGTCGTTGCGGCGATAACTTTAATATTTTTAATATGAAGATATACACTAAGAAAGGGGATAAAGGGATGACGGGGCTTTTTGGCGGGAAGCGGGTATACAAGGATGATACCCGGGTCGAGTGTGTCGGGACGCTGGACGAGGTAAATTCTACGATCGGGCTCCTGCGGGTAAAGCTGGGGGCGGAGCACCCGTGGCAGGCTCGTCTCCACCGGATTCAGAAGGACATGATGGATATGATGTCGCATTTAGCGCGTCCGTCCGATACGAAGAAAGAGAATACCAATGCGAGACCTGTCGATGGGGCGGAGTTTTGCGAGCAGTGGATCGACGAGCTGGAAGGGGCTATGACCTCGCCTTCGGATTATTTCCTGTTGCCGGGAGGCAACGAGATCTCGGCGTTGTGTCATGTGGTAAGGACGCAGATGCGGAGGGGCGAGCGGTTATTGGTTTCGTTGATGAAGGAGGATGCGGTAGATGATTATATCGCTGCCTATATCAACCGGCTGTCGGATCTGTTCTTTACCCTGGCCCGGGCTGAAATGGACAAGGCGGGGGTAGCGGAGGAGAAGTGGCAGCTATTTTTGTATAAGCGCTTTAAGAGCTGAGGGTGTATCTTTACGCCCTGGAACTAATCTATATATGAAGTATTCGCAATGGATTGGCGTTGCGGCGGCCTTGCTGCTGGTTGGCGCTTGTTTTATGCCCTGGGCTTATTACCCGGATTTGAATAAGGAGTTTACGGGATTCTTCTCGGAGCTGAATCGCTATGGGCGGCCGGGGAAGATCTTGATCTTTTTTGCGGTTATCGAGATCGTGCTTTTTCTTATTCCTAAGATTGGGGCTAAGAGGGCTAATATCTTCGTAACGGCTATGTGTGTTGCGTTTGCGATCAAGTCGTTTATTCTTTATGCCGCTTGCTACAGGGGGATCTGTCCCGAACGGCGGATTGGCCTTTGGCTGGTATTGGTGTTGTCGGTGATCGGCGTGGTGGCCTCCTGGCTGCCTAACATACCTGTGAAGGAGGATAAGGCGGAAGGCTAGAATTGGATCATGCGGGCGACGGCGAAGGCGCAGCCTGCGGCCAGTGCGCCGATGACCATGACGCGAATGGCGCCGCCCAGGGGGTGGACGCCGGTCATTTTACTCTTGAAATAGCCAAATACAAAGAGACAGCAGAGGGTGATGACGGCCGAGAGCTTTAGGCCGGTGATACCGTCGCTGGTAAAGAAATAGGGGCTAAGGGGAATCAGTCCGCCTATTATATAAGATACTCCGATATTGAACGCGCTTTTTCGGGCGCGCTGTGGGTCGGGCTTGTCGAGGCCCAGCTCGTATTTCATCATGAAGTCGACCCATTTGTCCTTGTCTTTTGTCATTTCGTCGACGGCCTGTTCCTGTAGGTCCTTGCTGAGGCCCAGGTTGGAGAAGAACTCCCGGACTTCTTCGCGTTCGCGGTCGGGCACGCTGGCGACTTCTTCGTATTCACGTTTCAGCTCGGAATTATAGTGGTCTACTTCGGTTCTGCCTGCCAGGTAGCCTCCCAGGCCCATGGCGATGGAGCCGGCGGCTATTTCTGCCAGGCCGGCGATCCAGATGAGGTGGTGCTGGCTTTGGGGGACGGCGCCGCTAAGGCCGGCTGCTAGTGCGAAGGGGACGGTCAGCCCGTCGGACATGCCGATGACGATGTCGGTCAGGATGGCCGAGCTCTGCATGTGCTGTTCGACGTGCGTATGTGCGGGGGACGGGGTGTTCATTGGGGTGCTCATTCTATAAAGCTAGCACTTTTAAACTTTCTTTCAGGATGTCGATGCATTCATGGATTTGGTCCCGCGTGATCACCAGGGGTGGCGCCAGGCGGATCTTGTCGCCGTGGGTGGGTTTGGCGAGCAGGCCGTTGTCTTTTAGCGCGAGGCAGAGGTCCCAGGCTGCATCGGGCTTGGGGTGGTCGATGACGATGGCGTTGAGCAGGCCTTTTCCGCGGACCAGGCTTATATAAGGTGACTGGAGGTTGTCGAGCTCCTGGCGGAAGAGTTCGCCGAGCACGGCTGCATTTTCGGTCAGTTTTTCGTCCTTCAATACCTGGAGGGCGGTCATGGCCACTTTGCAGGCGAGGGGATTGCCGCCGTAGGTCGAGCCATGCTCTCCGGGGCGGATGGTGAGCATGATCTCGTCGTCGGAGAGGACGGCGGATACCGGTAATACGCCACCGCTTAGCGCTTTACCCAGGATGAGAATGTCGGGCCTGACGTCTTCGTGGTCACAGGCCAGCATGCGGCCGGTACGGCCGAGGCCTGTTTGGATCTCGTCGCCGATGAACAGGACGCGCGCTTGTGTGCAGCCGTCTCTGGCCTGGCGGAGGTAGCCGGGGCTGGGGACGACTACGCCGGCTTCGCCCTGGATGGGCTCGACGAGGAAACCTGCGACGTGTGGGTCCTGGAGGGCTTTGGCGAGGGCGGCGCTATCGTTATAGGGAATGATGATAAAGCCGGGTGTATAGGGACCGAACTGCCGGTTGGATTCGGCGTCGGTGCTAAAGGAGATGACGGTGGAGGTACGGCCGTGGAAATTGTCCGCACAGACGATGATCTTCGCCTGGTTTTCGGGGATGCCCTTGACCTGGTAGCCCCAGCGGCGGCAGAGCTTGATGGCGGTCTCTACGGCTTCTACGCCGGTATTCATGGGAAGGACCTTTTCGTAGCCGAAGTAGTGGGTGATATATTGTCCGTATTCTCCCAGCAGGTTGCTGTGAAAGGCGCGGGAGGTCAGGGTGAGGCGACTGGCCTGTTCGGTCAGGGCTTCGATGATGCGGGGATGACAGTGGCCCTGGTTGACTGCGGAATAGCCGCTGAGGCAATCGAAATAGCGTTTGCCGTCGACGTCCCAGACGAAGACGCCGGACCCGCGTTCGAGGACGACGGGGAGGGGGTGATAGTTATGGGCGTTGTATTTTTCTTCCAGTTCCAGGTAAACGCGGGACTTATTCGTCAATGACGCTGGTGTTGCGGTGGATGCCATAAGTGAAATGCTTTGGGGTAAGAAAATCGGGGATAACAGGGGCGATATCGTCACTAGTGGTGATCGAGGAAGTCAAGATTTTGACCCAGGAAGCATATGGAAGGGTGAGAGAAGATGTGCTGAAATTTTCAGCAAGATAACTCAAATTTTTCAAAATGGGAAGGGAGCTCGCTGGTGGTGGGATGGGAAAGGAGCTCTGGGCTGCTGGTGGCGCGGAAGATGCCGAAGAGGCTGGAGCCGCTGCCGGTGAGGGCGGCGTAAAGGGCACCTTGTGCGTAGAGGGTTTCTTTGATGGTGCGGAGCTCGGGGTGCATCCTGAAGACGGGTTCTTCGAAGTCGTTGATCAGCGTGTCACGCCAGGATTGGATGGGCTGGCGGATAATGTCTTTTATCGATGGGCCTGTGGGAGTGGGCTTACAAAGGGAAAAGGCGCGGGCGGTGCTGATGTGAATTTTTGGGTTGATGAGGACGATTTTGGATCCTTTCAGGTCCAGGTCGATGGGTTCTAACTGTTCTCCGCGGCCGCTGCCGAGGTGCGGGGTGTTGAGGATAAAGAAGGGGCAGTCGCTGCCTAGCTGTACAGCGTAGTCGAGGAGCTGGGGGGTAGTCAGCTGCAGGTGAAACTGCTGGTTAAGGGAGACCAGCGTGAAGGCACCGTCGGAGGAGCCGCCGCCGAGGCCGGCGCCGATGGGAATATGCTTATACAGATGGATGTGTATGGGAGGGAGGGTAGGGAAATCTTTTTTTAGGAGGTGGTAGGCTTTCAGGCAAAGATTGGTGCTCTCATCGCCCGGGATGGGGGCGCCGTAAGCGGTAAAAGTCAGCTCCGTGCTCCGGTTGATTTCCAGGACGTCTTTGATGCCAAGGGGGAAGAAGAGGGTTTCCAGGTCGTGATAGCCGTCCTCGCGTTTGCGGAGGATTCGGAGACCCAGGTTGATCTTGCAATTGGGGAACAGTATCATCACCGGGTTTTACGCCGGCTATTGATCTCATCCCGGATGGCAATAGCGCGAATGTAGTCTTCCTGTTCGAGGACTTCGTTGAGCAGGGAGGTAAGGTCGTCCATCGAAAGGGCCTTCAGGTCTTCCCGCGAGCCGCCTTCGGTGGTGGAGACGGTAGCCGTAGCTGTGCTGGGCTTTTTCTTTTTGGAAGAGCTGTCTTCCATGAGGATGCCGGCGCTATCGAGGATGTGTTCGTAGGTGAAGATGGGGCAGCCGAAGCGGACGGCAAGGGCCAGCGCGTCGGAAGTCCGGGAGTCGATTTCTACTGTGTCATGTTCACTGACACAGACCAGCTTGGAATAGAAAATACCTTCTTGCAGGTCACAGATGATGATTTCCTGCAGGTCGATGGTAAAGGCGCTCATAAAGTTCTTCATGAGATCGTGCGTCAGGGGACGGCTGGGGTGCATTTTTTCGAGAGCCACGGCAATTGCCTGAGCCTCAAATCCCCCGATCACAATGGGTAGGCGTCTTAAGCCATTCACTTCGCCCAGTACGACCGCATAGGAATGGGTCTGCGTTATACTGTGTGACAAAGCCACTATTTCCAGTTCTATCTTCTTCATAAAATAATACACGAAACTAAGGCATTTTTTTAAATAAACAGACCCCGCTCAGAATGAAAAAATCGAGCGGGGTCTATTTTAATGTACTAGGTGTCAGCTTTTAAGCTATCCCTTTCAGTTTCTTTACGGCTTCCGTCATTTTGGGCACTACTTCAAACGCATCCCCCACAATGCCATAATCGGCTGCTTTGAAGAACGGTGCTTCCGGGTCCTTGTTGATAACAACGATGACCTTGCTACGGTTCACTCCTGCAAGGTGCTGGATGGCACCGGAGATCCCGATGGCGATATAGAGATTTGGTGCAATAGCTATGCCCGTCTGACCGACGTGCTCGTGGTGGGGGCGCCAGTGGGCGTCCGCGACGGGGCGGCTGCAGGCGGTGGCTGCGCCCAGCGCTTTCGCCAGGTCTTCAACCAATCCCCAGTTTTCGGGTCCCTTGAGACCCCGGCCGCCGCTGACGACGAGCTCGGCTTCAGTAAGGGGGACTTCGCCGGAGGCGACGGTTGCGTTGGTGACCTTTACCCTGGAGGCGGGTGCGCTGACGGAGAGGGGGGCGATTTCGGCTGTTCCTTCTCCTTCTTTTATGGCGTAACTGTTAGGATTGAGGGCAATCACCTTTATGGGGCTGCTTAGGCCGATGTGGGCAAAAGCCTTACCCGAAAAGACGTTTTTCTTTACGACAAATCCATTGGAAGTTTCGGGCAGGGCGACTGCTCCAGTGACCAAACCGGCTTTTAGACGGACGGAAACGCGGGGGGCGATGGCCTTGCCGCTAAAGTTGTTGGAGAAGACGAGCACGGTGGCGCCGGTAGCGGTTGCGGCGTCGGCGATGATCTTCGCATATACCTGTGCATCGAGCGCATTCAGGCTGTCCTGGGAGGCCTGGTGGATTTTTTTGATGCCATATTTGCCTAGGGCAGGGAGGTCGGCGGATACCGTGCCGAGGAGGATGCCTTCCGCCGTGGTCCCCAGCTGGGCGGCAAGCGCTGAACCATAGCTGAGGGCTTCGAGGGATGATTTCTTTATTTGCCCTTCTGAATGATCTATGAAGATTAATACTGACATAAGTTGGATTTAATGGATTAAAATACGCGGGCCTCTTCGTGGAGGAGGCGGATCAGCTCAGCCGGGTTGTCTGCGGGGACCAGCTTTACGCCGGCCTTGGCGGGCGGCAGCTCGAAGGAGACAACGCTGGTCAGGGCTTCGACGGCTGCCGGTTCCTCCACCTTCAGGGGTTTGGTGCGGGCGCTCATGATGCCTTTCATATTGGGGATGCGTTGTTCGGCGACGCCTTTCTGGCAGCTGACCACGAGGGGCAGGCTGACTTCGTTGGTCTCTTCGCCGCCTTCGGTTTCCCGGACAATGGTAGCCGTGGAGCCTGCGAGGTCGAACTTCGTGGCGAGGGAGACGTAGGGTAGGTCGAGGAGCTCGGCTACCATGCCGCCGATAGCGGAGCCGTTGTAGTCGATGGTTTCCTTGCCGGTAAAGATGAGGTCATAGCCGCCTTGTTTGGCTACTTCGGCGATCTGGCTGGCGATATAGAATGGGTCGTGGCTGTCGGCATTGACACGGATGGCGGAGTCTCCGCCGATGGCCAGGGCCTTGCGGATGATCGGCTCCGTGTCTGCTGCACCTACGGTGATAAGATCTACTGTCGTTGAGGCGTCCTTTTCTTTTAGCTCGATGGCCCGGACGAGGGCGTACCATTCATCATAGGGGTTGATGATCCACTGCACTCCGTCGCTGGCAAACTTTGTATTGTTCTGAGTGAAGGCTATCTTCGCCGTTGTATCCGGAGTCTTGCTGATGCAAACTAAGATCTTCATTGGCTCGCGTTTTGAAGTTACTAATATAATATTCGACGGCCTTGGCTCGTCGAAAGTTGTTTATGCAACTAAAACAAAGATAAGGCTTGGCGGGGTAAATCAAGAATAAATTATTAAAAAAAATAGCGGGTATGGACAGGATTGAAAAACTGAAGGAATTCCTGCAAAAGGACCCCAAAGATTCTTTTTCCAAGCATGCCCTGGCGCTGGAATATAGCAAGCTGGGGGATGAGGTGACGGCCCGCCGGTTGTTGGAGGAAGTGTTGACGGATGACCCCCGGGCGGTCGGCTCTTATTACCAATTGGGGAAACTATTG
>JAFDYG010000528.1 GCA_018267545.1 Bacteroidota bacterium | reverse complement strand
GCATGGGAGACCATGTTGACGGGCATCCCGTCTACGGTGATATTGACGTCGGTGCCGTGATCGGCGTCGAAGCCGCGGATAAAGATCTGCTCGGCCTTGCCGCCGCCCTGGTGCTGGGCGATAAACAGGCCGGGAACCAGCCGGAGGAGGTCCTGGGCGGAACGAACCGGCAGCAGGTTCAGGTCGATCTTGCTCAGGGTATGGAAGGCGCTGATTCCGGGTGCGCCGGCGCTGGTGATCGTCACTTCTTTGAGATTGAGTGCTCCCCGGTCGAGCTCGACCGTGAGCGGGCCGCCTGCGGACGATACTTGCAGCTTGCGGGGGACAAAGCCGATGATGGACACTTCCAGCTCGGCCGGCAGGGGGACATCGCGCAGGGTGAAGCGGCCGTTTTGATCAGTTAGCGCATGGTGCTGGGTTTTGCTATCGGAGACCACGGCCATTTCCAGCGGCTCGCGGGTAATCTTGTCGATGACCCGGCCCTGGAGTGTTTGCGCTGTGATAGAATGGCTGATAAAAAGAAATAGCAATACAATAAAACCAGGACTAAGTCTGATTTTCATGCAATACAATTTAAGTGCAGGGCATGCCGCTGCGGGAAAAAATTAGATTTAAGCCGAAGGGGAACGATGCCGGGGAGGAGGATCATCGCCAGCCACAAAGACGCGAGGGAAATACAGCGTATATTTCGATACGGGCGACGGGTGTGTTTGTGGAAGGGTAAAATCCCAGTGAAGATTAATCAGAAGGTGGTCGCCGACGGAGACGATCTCCCGGATGGTATGATCGGGTCTGTCGGGAATGCTTTTGGCCAGGGCATCGACGTATTCGTAGTGGACGTGGAATTTCCCATGTTCATAGTGGACCGTGGCCATGTGCCGGGCGTACCAGAAGGTATGCGCCAGCGCGTCGGCCAGAAAAGGCGAAAAGGGCCTTAGCAGCAGGCTTACGTAAAGGAAGAGCAGCAGTTTGGTTATAATGTTCTTCATTAACTGATCCGGCCATGCAGTGATAGCGCTGATCCACCGCGTAGACCTGTCGGGCAAAATTGCCTGTTTTTGAGCAAATTTCCCTAATTTCCACTCTTATATCTATCTAATCACTGCTAAAATTCATATTGTTGATGCCAAACTCGCTGTTCCGTAAAAAATCATTAAATAGGATCATGAAGGATTCTATCGAGGGCATGTCGGATGGACATGGGGGAGGGGAGAAGCTCAACAAGGTATTGAATGTTCGCGACCTGACTTTTATGGGGATCGCGGCGGTTGTAGGGGCGGGGATCTTCTCTACGATCGGAACGGCGGCGTTTGATGGCGGGCCGGGTATTTCGCTGCTGTTCGTATTGACGGCAGTGACCTGCGGTTTTTCGGCACTTTGTTACGCGGAGTTCGCCAGCCGCATACCCATTGCCGGCAGCGCATATACATACGCTTATGTTTCTTTTGGAGAGATAGTGGCCTGGATTATCGGCTGGGCCTTGATCCTTGAATACGCCATCGGCAACATCGTCGTGGCCATCGCCTGGAGCGGTTACTTCAATAATTTGTTATTAGCGTTTGGCATTCATCTGCCGGGCTGGATGATAACCGACCCGGGCACGGCGCACACGGCCTTTCTCGCGGGCGGAAAGGAAGCGGTCGAGCTTTGGAACTCGGCGCCGATGATCGGCGGGACGCACGTCTTTTTCAACCTGCCGGCGTTTATCATCGTCTGTATCATTGCCTATATTACCTATGTTGGTATAACGGAAAGCAAGAGGACCACTAACTTCATGGTCATCTTCAAGATTACGGTCGTCATCCTGGTGATTATTTTGGGAGGATTCTTTGTGAAGACGGACAACTGGCATCCGTTTATGCCCAATGGGATCAAGGGGGTGCTGAAGGGGGTATCGGCCGTGTTCTATGCCTATATCGGCTTCGACGCGATATCTACCACGGCGGAAGAATGTAACGACGCACAGCGGGACCTGCCCAAGGGGATGTTATACTCCCTGTTGATTTGTACGGGGCTATACATTCTGATTGCGCTCGTATTGACCGGTATGGTCCACTATTCGGAGCTGAACGTTCCCGACCCGCTGGCCTTTGTCTTCGATCGGGTCAATCAGCGGTGGATTAGCTACTTTATCTCGGCCAGCGCCGTCGTGGCGACTACGAGCGTATTGCTGGTCTTCCAGCTGGGCCAGCCCAGGATTTGGATGAGCATGAGCCGTGACCGGCTGCTGCCCAAGGCCTTCTCAAAGATTCACCACAAGTATAAGACGCCCTGGTTCTCCACCATTATTACCGGCATTATCGTGGCGGTGCCTTCGTTATTTATGAGCAGCGGCCTAATGACTCAGCTGACAAGCATCGGGACGCTATTTGCCTTTGTGCTGGTGTCGGGCGGCGTACTACTCGTGCCCAAGGTCGAAGGAAGCAGAAAGGGGAAGTTTCATATCCCTTATATCAATGGACGCTGGATCATGATCGTCCTTTATGCTGGTTTTCTGTATTTGTTCAGGGAGCGTCTGGGAAAGGACTTGTCGAATTTGTCCACCTCCGGGCTGGAGGAAATCCTTTTCCTGGTATTTACCCTGTTGACGACGGGGCTGACCGTGGCCAGCGTAATCCGCAAGCTCTCGCTCGTACCCGTTCTGGGGGTGATATTTTGCGCCTATCTGCTGATCGAAATTCCGGCCATTGCCTGGATCTGGTTCTTTGTCTGGCTGGGCGTCGGACTGCTGATTTACTTCCTTTATGGCTATAGGAAAAGCGCACTTAAGGATGCATAGCAGGCAATTTCTTACCTTTGTATCATTATGAAGTTCGAGGTAGGCGATAAAGTTGTCATTCAACATTCCAACGACGAAGGGGAAGTAGTTGAGATCATCAATGACAAGATGGTGCTGGTCGATGTCCGGGGGGTAAAATTCCCTGCGTACACGGATCAGCTGGATTTCCCTTATTTTAAGAGATTCACCGAGAAGAAGCTTTTTCCATCGGAGAAAAAGCCTAAGAAGTATATCGACCAGCTGCCGCCGGAGAAGCCCGTGCCGGGTAAAAAGAAGGAGCGTATAGCGCAGCTGGCGGAGGGTGTCTGGTTTACCTTTCTGCCGGTTTTCGACAGCGACGAGTTTGGAGACGACGTGGTGGAAAGTCTGAAGATCTACCTGGTCAATAATTCTTCGCTGGGATATCTCTTCTCTTATCACTTAAATTATAACAAGGCTGGCGAGGGTGAATTCGACCTGGACGGACAGCTGCCTGCAGGACAGGATTTCTACCTGCACAATATCCCCTTTGCCAATCTGAACGACAATCCTTCCTTCGATTGCGAGTTCGAGCTGATGACGCCGGATAAGACAAAGGCGGAACACTACGAAGCATCGCTAAAGCTCCGTGCCAAGCAGGTCTTTAGCCGTATCGAGGAGATAAAGAAGAAAGGGGAGGCGACCTTTTCCTTCAAGCTATTCGACGACTATCCTTACCGGGAGGCGGAGATAGAGACGGAGCCGATCAATCCGCTGAGTGTGCTGTCGAACTCGGGCTTTCGCATCTATGAGGCGTCGAAGACCCGGCAGCACCTGGAGCCCGCGCGCAGCGTGGTCGACCTGCATGCCGACAAGATCACCGACAAGCCGGGCGCCCTGGATAATTTCGAGATACTCACCCTACAACTACAGACGTTCGAAAAATACTTCGACCTGGCCTTCGCCCACCACCTGCCTTCGATGGTGGTCATCCATGGCGTGGGTACGGGCAAGCTCAGGGACGAGGTCCACGAAGCGCTGCGGGCGAAAAGGAATGTAAAATCCTTTATCAACCGCTATGACCCACGCTATGGGATGGGGGCGACCGAGATCTTCTTTCAATATGGCAAATAAGTTGTCTATCTTTGTACTTGCTACCAACCGGGTTATCGCTCTTCGTGTATGCGAGGGGAGGAAAGTCCGGACAGCATAGGGCAATGTACCGGTTAAGAGCCGGGAGGCGTCGTTGACGTCGACAGAGAGTGCCACAGAAAATAACTGCCCCGTCCAAGACCGGGGTGAGGATGAAAACGTGGGGTAAGAGCCCACGGCGCCGGTAAGTAATTGCCGGGGCGGGTAAACCTTGCATGCTGAAATGCCACGTATACCGGCGATTGAGGGCGGCCCGCCCGATGCCGGAGGGTAGGCAGCTAGATTCCAGCAGTAATGCTGGGGCCAGATAAATGATGACCGCCCGCACCACCGCGGGAACAGGATCCGGCTTATAGGTTGGTAGCTTCTTTTTTCTCCTGACCGCGGGCGGACGGCCGGCGGTTAAAAGCGTACATTTTTTTGAGAGATTTTTGCGCCAATCAACTGTTTATGAGGTGATTGTAAACTTGGCATACCTTGTGGTGCTACCCCTGCAAAACCAATCCCTCATGTTCCGGAACTACTACAGGATCGCCCTCCGTCACATCGCGCGCAGCCCTTTTCATTCGCTCATCAATATTGCCGGTCTGGCTACCGGGGTCGCTTTTACGCTGATCATCGGCGCTTATTGCTGGGCCGAATGGCGGGTCAATCGCGCTTTGAATCATGCGGACCGGCAGTATATCCTGTTGAATACTTTCAAGAATCCGAACGGGGGGTATCCGATCACTTCGCAAGGAGAGCTGGCGAAGGCTTTGCGGGAGAACTATCCCGGTCTCGTAGCGAACTTCTATCGTTTAGATGGGATCACGTCTACCGTTTCTTATGGGGATAAGCATTTCCGGGAAGGATTGCAGGTAGGGGACAGCACCCTGCTGCCGATGTATGGTTTTCAGCTTCTGCAGGGAGACCCGAAAACGGCCTTGAATCAGCCTTTTTCGTTGGTCATTACGGCCAGCAAGGCGATGAAATATTTTGGCCGGACGGATGTAGTGGGACAGAATCTGACAATTGAAAGCTTCTCAGGGACCCGACAGGATTTTCGTATCACGGGCGTGCTAAAAGACCCGTCGCGAAATTCGGTGACTGGGCTGGTGGAAGCTTTCGTCAATCACTTTTTTATACCGGCGTCGAACCTGGCCTTTTTTAGCCGGAATATGGATTGGTCGAATGGGTCCATTGGGAGCTACATCGAACTGCAGCCGGGGGTGAAGCCCGGGGCTTTGGCCGGGCCCATCGATCATTTGCTCAAACAGAATACCAGCGCCAATATATATTCGAATTTAAAGAAAGTGGAAGTGCAGTCTTTGCACGATTTCTACATGCAGGGGAATGGCGGCGCTCCTCAGAAGATGATCTATACGCTGGCGCTGGTCGCCTTGTTTATCCTGCTGATGGCGGTCATCAACTTCATCAATCTTTCGGTGAGCCAGTCGACGGTTCGTCTGCGGGAAATAGGTGTTCGGAAGGTGCTGGGAAGCCTGCGGCGGCAGCTGATTGCGCAGTTTCTGACCGAATCGGTGATGTTGTCGGTGGGAGCTACGGGACTGGGGTTGATCCTTTATTGGGCTTTTTCGCCATGGGTCTCCGGGATGCTGGGGAAGGCGATTCCTTCGCTTATAGAGCTACCGGTGGCGGCCTGGGGAGTCTTTCTGCTTTTTG
>JAFDYG010000527.1 GCA_018267545.1 Bacteroidota bacterium | reverse complement strand
GGGCTTTCCGTCCCTGACCAGGCGATCCTCGATGCCTGGAATGCACTCCTGCTCGACTTTCCGGCGGAACGCATCCAACTTTTGAAGGAGCTGCGCAAATCCTATCGCCTGTTTCTTTTCAGCAACACCAATGCGCTCCACCTGGCGCATCTGCGGCAGATTTATATCGACACCTTCGGCGGCGGCGCTCTCGAAGACCATTTCGAAAAGACCTACTACTCCCATACAATGGGGCTGCGCAAGCCCGATACGGCTTCTTACGAATATATCCTGAAGGAGAATCAGCTAAACGCTTCCGAAACGATGTTTGTCGATGACGCGATAATAAATGTAGAAGGAGCGGAACAAGCGGGTCTGCGGGGTCTCTTCCTGCGTCCCGGTGTCAGCCTGCTGGATTTTCAGTGGTGAAGTATGTGGCCCGCCGCATAATGCGCGCTTTACTCTTTAATTTCTTCAAAATCGATATAATCCCCAACCGGAGGCTTGCTGGAAGGACGTGACTGAGGTTGTGACTGCGGTTGAGAAGGCTGCTCGAACCCTTGCTGCTGCATATTCCTAAACTGCTGGCGCACCTGACGAGTCGTCCGCACCACAGGCAACAGAAAGTTGAAAATAAAGCGGTACAACAAATAGAGTACAATCGCTAAGAAAAATATCTCTGATAAAGGCATCATAATAAATTAATACATAAAGGTACTATATCTTACGATAAAGCACTGTTAAAACCCACCCAAAAGGGGCAGGCATTTACTGCTTGAAAATCCTGTCAACCAACCAGTTAAGACCATCTCCCAGTTTGGCCGCCACCCGGTCCGCCAAACGTAGTATCACCCGCTGAAGCCGCTCATTCTGCAGGAACGTATCCAGCAGCTGAATACCCGTCATCGCTTCCCCCTCGATCTTTCGCGGCAGCAGCGACCGCATAAACATCGACCCCGAATGATGCTGCAGGTGGGTAAAATTTTCATCGATCTGACCCTCGAGCTGCTTGGCCTTGCGGCGGAGCTGGCGAATCTCCTGCTCGAGAGCGTTCATGCTGCGGGCGCCCTTGGATTTATTGCTCATCGTCTTCTCCTTCGTCTTTTGATCTTTGTATAATGCTTTGAATAACAGGCTCTACGAACAATGCTTTGCGGAAAATGGCCAGCAGCACGAAAATCACTAAAATCAGCAAAGTCACCAGCCCGAAACCCTTGATATAGCTATGAAACATATCGGAAAACCAAAAGGCGACCATCATTCCCCCAAAAAGCAAAAAAAGGAATGCCAGGAACAGGGACAGCAGTATCCAGGCAAAATAACCGGCGGACTTCGCGAAAAGGCGAAGACTCTGCAGCCGGTAGATTTCCATCCGGGTCTCGAGGTATTCCTTTAAAAGCGTCTTGTTCTCCGAAATAAATGCACCAAGATTATCTGGCTGAGGCATGCGCGTAACTTTTAATAAAAGTAAAAATATTTCGTAGGAATAAGAATTATCCTACATTTGCAATGGTAAAGAAACAAAAGAAGGGAACGGAATCGTTCCCTTCTTCTTTTCTCACACGAATCATGAGCAGCGAAACAATTAAAGTAGTAGAAAGTTTAATTCAGGCTCTTTTAGCGAATGAGCCCGGATATTTCCTGGTAGATATCCGCATCAAACCCACAAACAACCTAAAGGTCTTTATCGATGGCGACCAGGGCATTTCCATCGAAAAATGTGTTCAATACAACCGGGCCCTGTATAAAAAACTCGAAGAATCCGGCCTTTTCCCGACCGGCGACTTCTCACTGGAAGTCTCCTCCCCGGGCCTGGACGAGCCGCTAAAGCTGCTCCGCCAATACAAAAAGAACGTCGGCCGTCTCGTAGAACTAGTCCTACAGGATGGGACCAAAAAAGAAGGTCGTCTTATGGAAGTAAGTGAAGACGGAATCATCGTAGAAGAGACCAAAGGAAAGAACAAGAAAAAAGAGGTGATTAACCATACTTTTTTATTTGATAACATAAAAACAACAAAAATTCAAGTAGTTTTCTAAATCGGCGGATGCCGGCTAACATTCGTCCGGGTTGCACCCGGGGCCGGTCATTCTAAAGATATTTTAAAATTAAGTGCTATGGCAAGTATCAATCTGATCGAAGCCTTCCAGGACTTCAAGGAAGCTGAAAACATCGACCGTCCTACAATGATGAAAGTGGTAGAGGACGTTTTTAAAACCTTGTTGCGCAAAAAATATGGAAGCGACGAAAATTTTGACGTAATTGTGAATGCAGAAAAAGGCGACCTTGAAATCATGCGCCGTAGAACCATCGTAGAAGATGGCTCGGTCATGGATCCCCTAGCCGAAATTGCCTACACGGACGCAAGAAAAATCGAACCTGACTATGAAGTCGGGGAGGAATTATATGAAGAGGTAGAAATTCTGGATTTCGGCCGTCGCGCGATCCTCGCGGCCAAGCAAACCCTGGCCAGCCGTATCGGCGACCTGAAAAAGAACGTCCTGGTGAAGAAATACGGCGAGCGTATCGGCGAGATCGTTAGCGCCGAAGTATACCAGGTCTGGAAGAAGGAAATCCTGCTGCTGGATGAAGAAGGCAGTGAGCTGATCCTTCCCAAGTCGGAGCAAATTCCCCAGGATTATTTCAAAAAAGGGGAAAATATCCGCGCAGTCGTAAAGAAGGTGGAATTAAAGAATAATACCCCCGTCATCATCCTGTCCCGTACCAGCCCCCTATTCCTGTCCAAGCTGCTCGAGATCGAAGTTCCCGAGATCTTCGACGGTCTGATCGTCATCAAGAAGATCGTCCGCGAACCCGGCGAACGCGCCAAGGTTGCCGTAGAAAGCTATGACGACCGTATCGACCCCGTAGGCGCCTGCGTAGGGATGAAGGGCAGCCGTATCCACGGCATCGTCCGCGAGCTGAAAAACGAAAACATCGACGTCATCAACTGGACCAATAATACACAGCTGCTGATACAGCGCTCCCTGACTCCATCGAAAATTACTAATATGGAGCTGGACAGCGAAAAGTCGCACGCAAATGTCTACTTAAAGCCTGACCAGGTGTCCCTGGCGATCGGCCGTAAGGGTGTAAACATTAAATTGGCGCAGGAATTGACGGGTTATACGATCGACGTCTTCCGCGATAACGAGGGCGAACCCGAAGAATTTGATATCGATCTGGAAGAATTTAGCGACGAAATCGAAACCTGGGTGATCGACGAACTGAAGCGTATCGGCTGCGATACCGCCCGCAGTGTACTCGATCTTACAGTAGACGAGCTCGAAAGGCGCACCGACCTCGAAAAAGAAACGATCGAGGAAGTAAGAAGGGTGCTGAAAGAAGAGTTTGAAAAAGGATAACAGTAAATAGTTATATTTTTACAGAAATTTGTAAACTTAAAAAGGGAGACAATCTTAATTCCTTCCTTTTGAGGGAGTTAAGAAAGTAAGTATGGCAGAAACAACAACATTACGCCTTATGGCAGCCGCCAAGGAATTCAACATCGGGAAAGATACCCTGGTGGAATTTCTGGTTGGTAAAGGTTATAACCGGGACGACCTGAAGCCGAACGCAAAGCTGACGGACGATATGTACCGTAGCCTGCAGCAAGAGTTTCAGTCGGATAAGGTCGCCAAGATCAAGAGCGATCAGATCGACCTGCCCAAGGGAAGCCTGGAGGCAAAAAAGAAGAAAGAAGAGGAACCTACCCCACAGCCGCTTTTCAAGAAGGAGATCCCCGTCGTGAAAAAGCCGGCCAAAGAGGAAACTCCGCCGCCCCCGGTGGAGGAACCCCCGGTCGTTGCGACGGCTCCCCCCGTGGAAGAAAAGAAGGAGGAGCCCGAAGTCGTAAAGATCGAGGCCCCCGAGCTGGAAGGTCCGAAAGTGATCAATAAGATCGATCTCTCCGCGATCGACTCTTCCACCCGTCCCAAAAAGTCGGCGAAGAAGGATGAAGAGGTCTCCGTACCC
>JAFDYG010000526.1 GCA_018267545.1 Bacteroidota bacterium | reverse complement strand
AGGGCGATGGAGCCGCCCATCAGGTCGAGGTAGCGGCGGACGATGCTGAGGCCGAGGCCGGTGCCGGAGATGCCGGTGGTGTTGGAAGCGCGGAAGAAGCGTTCGAAGAGGTGGGGCTGGTCTTCGGCGGGGATGCCCATGCCGCAATCTTTTATCGAGATGGAGACGGTTTCGTGGTGGAAGTGGACGGCGCAGCAGATGGGGGACTGTTCGGGGGAATATTTGATGGCGTTGGAGAGCAGGTTGGTCAGGACGTTGCGTAGGAGGTAGGGGTCGACGGGGATGGGATGGAGGGGGCCTTCGGTTTGAATGGTGATGTGCTGGCCTTCTTTGCGGGCTTCTTCGAGGTCGTGGATGGTTTCTTCGAGGAAGGGCAGGAGGTCGGTGGGTATGGGGGTGTTGTTGGTGACGCCGGCCTCGAGCTTTTCGAGGGAGAGGAAGTCGTTGAGGATTTGTTTGAGGTTATTGACGTTGGAGCGGATGCGATGGGTATGTTTGAGGCGCTGTGGCTGCATGCCGGTTTCGGGATATTTCTCGATGAGATTAGTCGAAGAAAGGATGACGCTGAGGGGTGTTTTGAATTCGTGGGAGGCGATGGAGACGAAGCGGGATTTGAGGTCGTTTAGCTCTTTTTCGCGCTGGAGCGAGCCGAGGATGTCGGACTCGGCTTTCTTCCGGTCGGAGATGTCGCGGGTTATTTTTATAAAACCTTTGAGGTTGTTTCTATCGTCGTAGAGAGGAGTAAAGACGACGTCGGCGTAGAAGAGGCTGCCGTCTTTTCTTTTGCGAAGGCCGATGCTTTCGTAGCGGCCTTCTTCTGCGGCGCGCTGGAGGTTGTTGAAGGGTTCGCCGTTGCGGGCTTCCTCATCGGTGTAGAACAGTGAGATGGGCTTGCCTATGGTCTCGTCTTCGGTGTAGCCTTTGATCTGCTGTGCACCCTGGTTCCAGCTCATGACGCGGCCTTCGGGGTCGACGAGGAAGATGGCGTAGTCTTTTATATTCCGGACAACGAGGCGGAGGCTTGCTTCGAGCTCGCTGCGGCGTTCTTCGGAGGCTCTGCCGCGGGTGAAGTTGGTGAAATAGAGGATGAGGAGGGAGGCGGCGAGGAATAGGATGTCGGAGAGCAGGATCCAGTCTTTGTCGGCAGCTGGGCTGTGGAAGGCCCAGAGGACGCCCATGACGCTGAGGAAAATGATCAGGCCGGTGAGCAGGGGACTGGTGGATTTGCGGTATTTCATAAATAAACCTGCGCCGCCCGGTCGGGCGCGGCGCAGGCCGAAATTAATACAAATTCACCTTATGTCATGGTGTTTAAGGGTGGGCGATAAAAAGGGGAAGGGTATGCTGATGGATGATTTCATCGGCAAAGCTGGGTTTTGCCAGATAAGACAGGCTGGACCTTCCAAAGGAGCCGGTGATCAGGAGGGCGTTCTTTTTCTCACTGATCCAGGTAGCGAAATAGTCGGAGGCTTTGAATTGCAGCTTATTGAAATTGATGGCGTTGAATTTCAGGCGTGTGAACTTTTTCAGGAGATCGAGGTCGGGCATGTCTATGGATTCTTCATGTTTTGCATAGGCTATCTCGGTGGGGAGATCGGTCAGGTTGGGGAAGAGGTAGCAGAACTGCTTAATGGCATACATGGATTCGAGGGAGCCGTCATAGGCGACGAAGAGGTGCTCCAGCTTTTCGAAGTTTTCGGGGACAATGATGGCGGGGCATTCGGCGGCGTGGAGGGCTTCGTGGAGGAAGGTGTTGGGCTGGCGGTGCGACTGTGTTTCGCAGAAGAGCTCGCCGCTGATGATGATCAGGTCAGCGAAGCGGCTTTCTTTGATGAGCAGGCTCTTGTCGAATTCCTGTGCGCCATCGACGATGTCGAAGGGGATATAGCTTTTTTCGCAGCGGTTGGCGAAGTAGGTTTGTTGTTCGGCCAGCTTTTCGATTTCCTTGTAGTCGTATTCCACCATGGCGCTGACGGCGCTGGTGGCGCCGAGGGTAGCCAGCTCGACGTAGTCGACGGCTTTGAAGAAGAGGCCGCGGACGTGGGTGCGTTCCTGCAGCTGGAGCGCCTTTAGGAGGTTGAAGGCTCCTTCGGGGAATTGGTTGCTGGAGCTGACGAATAGTATTTGTTTCATATGTTTTAATGTTTTGGGTGGTTGTGTCAGTCGAAGCCATGGGCGATGCTTCGTCCCTGTTCGTTTTGCTGGTGAAGAGTCCATGCTCGTGTCAGGCGCGTTTCCAGCCATGTGTGGCCACTTTTTCGAAGGACTTTAACCGGATGGCCGAAGTGCTGTTCCAGTGCGCTTTCCAGCTCGGCTACCCGCATATGGCCGTCGAGGTGGATTTGGTCCGCCAGCAGGGTTTTCGCCAGCAGGCTGTCAGTATCATTTGTGGGGACGATTCTTTCGCCCGGTTCTGTCTTCACTGCTTCCAGGTTCAGGTAGGGGTAGGTTTCGTTGAACTGCCGCTGAACTTCATGGAAGAGCCGTTGTCTGGCGGCATCCATAGTCGATGAATTTGTTTCCATAACAAAAGTATTTTCATTGTGGCTTGCGGGTGATGACTGCGGGCAGGCGTCGCACTGACTTTCGTCAGGTGGTGGCGCTTTGGGTGATCTTGTGGGCGTGTTTTACGCGGGGGCCGATGGAGGCGGGGTCGGCGATCTGGAGCACCATACGGCCTTCGATTTCGCCCTTTTTCATCGTATCGAAGACGCTGTTGATGTCTTCGAGCTTTGCGGTGTGGATGGTCGCTTTTACCTTACCGGCGACGGCGAAGTCGATGGCTTCCTGGAGGTCCTGGCGGGTGCCAACGATGGAGCCTCGGATGGTATAGCGGTTGAGGACGGTGTCGAAGATGGGCAGGTCGAAGCCGCCGGGGGGCAGGCCGTTGAGTGCGAGGGTGCCTTTGCGGCGCAGGGCGGAGAGGCCTTGCTTGAAGGCGATGGGCGAGACGGCGGTTACGAGGACGCCGTGCATGCCGCCGACTTCTTTCTTCAGGTAGGCTCCGGGGTCTTGTTTTTTTGCGTTGACGACGAGGTTTGCGCCGAGCTGTTTTGCGAGCTCGAGCTTGTCGTCGGAGACGTCGATGGCTGCGACCTGGAGGCCCATGGCTTTTGCGTATTGGACGGCGAGGTGGCCGAGCCCGCCGATACCGGAGATGGCGACCCATTGTCCGGGGCGGGTATCGGTTTCTTTGAGTCCTTTATATACGGTGACGCCGGCGCAGATGATGGGCGCCATTTGCATGAAGTCGATGTTAGCGGGAAAGCGGCCGACGTAGCGGGCGTCGGCGAGGACGTATTCGGCGTAGCCGCCGTCGACGCTGTAGCCGCCGTTCTGCTGGTGTTCGCAGAGGGTTTCCCAGCCGGTGATGCAGTATTCGCAGCAGCCGCAGGCGCTGTAGAGCCAGGGGACGCCGACGATGTCGCCTTCTTTTATGTTGCCGGGTTCTGGGCCTGCGGCGACGACGTAGCCGATGGCTTCGTGGCCGGGTACGAGGGGCATCTTTGGCTTTACGGGCCAGTCGCCGCTGACGGCGTGGAGGTCGGTGTGACAGACGCCGCTGGCGATGACTTTTACGAGGATTTGGTGGAGGCCGGGTGTTGGGACGGGCCTTTCTTCTATTTGAAGGGCTTCGCCGAAGTTATGGACGACGGCGGCTTTCATTTTTTTGGGGAGCATGGCAATATATTTTATTGCCATAAAAGTAGAGAGAGGGGGGAGGGAGGGGCATGACGCTGGTTATGTGATGGTATGAGTTTGGACAGGGGGGAGAAAAGGAGGATGCGGCTGTTTTTTTAAAAGCCGGCGCCAATATTTCGATGATGAGAAGAAAGTAGGCGAATGTACGTATGGACGGGCGCATGTTGTTTTAAGTGTTTGAGATTGGGGCTAAATGTTTATGCTTAAAAGGTGAAAGCGGATCGATTAGTATCGTCCGCTTTCTGTAACCCTTCGCTAACTACCCGTAATCATCCTGTTTGTGCTTGAGTTTATCTTTCTAAGAGCCCTGTAAAGGTTACTGAAAATGTCGTGCCCGGCTAATGTAGGATTGGCGAGGGCTGCATGGGAATGGTTATTGGGCAATTGCGTACATAGCAAGAAAAAAAATACCCTGGCATGGGGAGGATGAGATGTGTTATGGCTTAGGGCGTTTTCAAAATGGTTTTGAGGCTGTCGGCCATCATAAGGTGCATTTGGATTTTCGGCAGGTAGGTGCTGGCGTAGGTCTTTATGCGAGGGCTTCTTCCGGAGTTTATTTCCATTTGAAACAGGGCGATAGCGTTCTGATGGTCCGTTATCTGCGCGGAGATATAGGTCGTGTCAAATGCCATCCCGGTAAGGTTTTTCAGCATGGCTTTCATCGATATGTGGGCGCTGTCGGGTGTGGAGGGAATAGAAACCTGGACGCTGTCGGCAATGGTCCTGAGCTCGCTTTCGGCGGCGCCGTGGTCATCGGACATCATCTGGCCGAAGATTTTTACGCCTGCGTTGGTTCCCATGTAAGAAGCGAGGTTTCCTGCGTCGACCTCGGCGAGGTTCGAATAGCTGGCGTTTACGAGGAACTGACGGTCGTTGTCGTTTAACGATGTGTTGGGTGTGTCATTGTGCGACTTCTTGCAGTTCTGTCCGACAAGAATGAGTGCGAGGCAGGCGATACATAACGAGATTTTTTTCATAAAGTTTTTTTGTAATTGCAGCAATAACCGTACGCCGAGGTTCGTGCGTAACATGCGGCGTGCATAGTTTTTGCGGCGGATTATAAAAAGCCATGAAAAGTATTTTACTATTTCTGCTGCTTGCAGCTTCGTTTTCCTGTTTCAAGATGAATGGTCCCGGGTACCCGGGGAAGCCGCAGCAGCTGGAGGAGGTGTTTTCGGATAGTGTCTATCAGCTGACGGGGGTGGCCGTTTCGAGAGATGGGAGGCGTTTTACGAATTATCCGTTGTGGTCGGATATCTATAAATACGCCGTGGTTGAGATAACGGGCATCAGTCAGTCGCGGCCTTATCCGGATTTGGAGATGAATAGTTCTTTTTCCAAAGGGGATCATTGGGTGTGTGTGCAGGCGGTTCATGTGGATGACAGTAACCGGCTGTGGGTGGTGGACCCTGCTTCGCCGATGCAGAAGGGGGTTGTCGACAATGCGCAGAAGCTGGTGTTGATGGATATGGGAAGGAATGAGGTAAGGCGTATTTATAGATTGGCCGGGGTGACTGACGTGCAGAGCTATATCAACGATGTTCGGGTGGATGTGCGGACGGGGACGGCTTATCTCACGAATTCGACCGAAGGAGGGGTTGTGGTGGTGGACCTGTCAAGCGGTAGGGCAAGGCAGGTACTACAGGGTACGGTGAGCGTCATGGCGGATCCGGGCTACACGCTAACCATCGACGGACATGCGGTTATGAAGAACGGTAAGCCTTTCAAAGCGAATAGCGATGGGATTGCGCTGGACCCGGACGGCCGTTATCTTTATTATAAGCCGCTGACGGATGACAAGCTGTACAGGATTCGGACTGAATATTTGAGGGACAGCTTGCTGGCGGGCGATTCGCTTGCCGCGAAGGTGGAGGACCTGGGGCACTTTACTACGACCGACGGTATGGTTTTCGACAAGAAGGGGAACCTGTACCTGGGCGATCTGGAGAGATACCGGATTGTGAAGATCGACCGGCAGATGCGGATGAGCGTAGTGGTGGAGGATAAGCGGCTGATCTGGCCGGATAGCTATCAAATAACGGACGATGGGTATTTGTATGTGAGCTGCAGCCAGATTCATAAGCAGCCCGATTATAACAACGGGGTAAATAAAAGAACTACGCCGTATAAGATTTATCGGTTAAAGCTGTGATAGTGCGCTGCACATCCTTGGGTGGGATTTTGCTTAGCGCCGATGCAATCGTAATGCCGCATCATGGGAAGTGGGTCAAGGGCTGATGTCTTTGTATCCAAGGGCGGCGAAGAGGCCGAAGATGAGGTGAGCGAAGAGGAGATTGACCGCGAAGGTTGTAAAGCTTACTGCCGGGGGAAGGGGATGAGCGTCAAGGGTGAATTTCCAGATAAGGATGGCGGCGAGTCCGGAGAGACCGCCGAAGACGAGACCGGATTTCGGAGAGGGTTTGTAGGGGGAGCGTTCCCACAGCCGGGCATAGAGTTCGGCAAACAGCAGGCCGACGGTGTAGTGGGCCGTCCAGCCGATGATGCGGGAGGTGGGGCGAGAAGTGAGGGGGAAGAGGCGGTAGGTCATTTTCGCCAGGAGCTCGGGTTCGCGGGTGTTGTTTCCGGATAGATAGGAGAAGAGGTAGCTGAAGGCTGTCATGGCGGTTGTGGCAAGGAATGCGGAGCGGAGTGTTTTTAGCTGATTGGACATATTGACTGGATTGTTGGTGATGTGAATGGCGGCTGCTTTGGTTTTGGGGCGGGCGGGCGGACGAGCGTTGAAGGATGGGCGGTGGATGGCATGGTATTTCTGTTGTCGATCCCATGGAATACTGGATTTTGGCTGGGGGATGGGTATTGTTTTGTTTGCTTCACAGTGTGTTGGCGGCGGAATGGTGTAAGGAATTTTTTCGTTCGTGGATGGGCGAGAGGTTCAAGTATTACCGGCTAATTTATTCGATGTTGGCTACTGTGACGCTTGGCGCGGTGCTGTGGTGGCAGTTTTCTATCCGGGGGCGGATGTTTGTGGTCAGCCCTTTTATCCAATGGACCGTGGCTATGCCGGGTGTATCTCTGGCCGTTGTTGTGATGGGTATTTGCTTTCGCAAGTATTTTATGCGGCTGAGCGGAGTGGAGGTGCTTTTTCGGCGGCCGGGCGCACAACTGCTGGAAACGCGCGGTCTGCATGGGATGGTTCGCCATCCGCTGTATGGGGGAACGCTGCTGCTGATCTGGTCGCTGCTGCTTTGGTTTCCTTCTGTTGCGAATGTCATAGCGTGTGTTGTCATAACTATTTATGTCAGGGTTGGTATTTATTTCGAGGAGCGTAAGCTGGTCAGGATTTTTGGCCGCGCTTACGAGAATTACAGGAAGGTTACTCCCATGTTGATACCTTATAAAATTGTGCCCAGGAGAAGGAGTGGGGTACAGCGCGGGAATTGATGGCATGATAATTCCGTGCTTATATAGTCATTGCTGCGTTTATTCTTCTTCCCGCAGCTCTTCCTTCACATATTTAAAGCGAGTTATTTATGAAAGCAGCGGTATTTCACAAAGTTGGGGATATCAGTGTAGACAATGTTGCCGATCCCGTTATCGAGCAGCCGGAAGATATCATTGTGCGTGTGACCTCGACGGCTATATGCGGGTCGGACCTGCATATCTACGATGGATTCATTCCGCAGCTGCGGGATGAGGTGCTGGGGCATGAGTTTATGGGTATCGTAGAAGAGGTGGGTCCGACGGTGACGAGGGTGAAGAAAGGGGACCGGGTCGTCGTGCCTTTTACGATTGCCTGCGGCCATTGTTTCTTTTGTTCGCAGGGTTATCATCCCAATTGTGAGCATTCGAATCCCGGAATGTACGGGCCGGAGGGAAATTTATTGAACAGCAAAGGCGGGGGAATGTTCGGTTATACGGACCTGTATGGGGGGTATAATGGCGGCCAGGCGGAATATGTGCGGGTGCCTTATGGCAATGCCGGGCCGAAGATTATTCCCGAGGAGCTGACGGACGAACAGGTATTGTTCCTTACGGATATATTTCCGACGGGCTGGAGTGCGGTCAAATGGGGGAAGGTCAAGGAGGGGGATTTTGTCGTGATCTTTGGCAGCGGTCCGGTGGGGTTGATGGCGCAAAAGGCTGCCTGGCTGCATGGGGCGGCCAGGGTGATTGCGGTGGACCCGCTGGAGTACCGGCTGGAGACTGCGCGGAGGGTGAACAAGGTAGAGACGCTGAATGCCGACGACGATCAACTGATCGAGAAGATTTATGAGATGACGAAGGGAAGGGGGGCGGATGTAGCGATCGATGCCGTAGGTATGGAGGCGAGCCGGACCTTCCTGGAGAAGGCGAAGGCTGTTATTAATGTCGAGAAAGGGACGTCGAAGGTGATCGAGCTTTGTGTGAAGGCGGTGCGGAGGAGCGGGACGATCGCTGTGGTGGGGGTATATGGGAGTCCGTATGACAATTTTCCGATTCACCGGATTTTCGACAAAGGGTTGATCATGCAGTTCGGGCAGGCGCAGACGCACGTATATATCGACCAGTGCTTCGAGATGGTGAGATCGGGGAAGGTTACACTGGATGACATCATTACGCATAAGCTGCCGTTATCACAGGCGTCGGAAGCGTATGACATGTTCAAGCATAAGAAAGACGATTGCGTAAAGGTAGTGATGAAACCAAATTTATAAGTTATGATAGCGATAAAGAATTTAGAAGAGTTGTTTTATCACGAGCTGCAGGTGCTTTGGAGCGCCGAGAGCATGCTGGTGGAAAAGATGCCGTTGATGATCGGGCGTGCGCGTAACGAAGGGCTGAAAAATTTGCTGGCGATGCACCTGGCGGAAACCGACCAGCACAAGGTCGCGCTGGAGGCTATCTGCAAGCAGCTGGGTGTCGACCCTAACGGGGATTTCAATCCTGGGATGAAGGGGATTCTCGAGGAGGGCGAGATGGTGATGCACAAGGAGGCTACGGATGAGGCGATGGATGCGACGCTTATTGCAGGAGCGCAGAAGGTGGAGCATTATGAAATTTCGGGGTATGGGTCGGCGGCGTATTATGCGGAGATGCTGGGATATGATGGGATTGCGAAGAGGCTGCGGCTGACGCTGGCCGAGGAGCAGCAGGCGGATACGAAGCTGAATGCGCTGGCGAAGTCGTTGATCAATTACAGAGCGTTGGAGACGTAGGATGGGTTGGATGGGGAGGGCTGGCCCGTGAGTTGCAATAAGTGTGGCATGCATTCTACTACTTCTTCGATTATTGAAGCCAATTCTTCCAGACTGCCGCAAATGACCCGTGTAAAATATTCCGTGATGCAGGAGAACCCGTTCCGCTTCTTCCGCGGGAGCTGTCATTTATTTTATGAGGAGCTCGCGAGAGAGGAAGGATTTCCGGGGGGGCCGTGTACGTGGATTAGCGGAGATCTACACCTGGAGAATTTTGGGAGCTTTCGGGCGGACAATGACCTGGTTTATTTCGACCTGAACGATTTCGACGAGGCGGTTCTGGGGCCGGTTACTTGGGAGGCGGCGAGGCTGGCCGCGAGTATTTACATCGGTTTCGATTCGCTGGAGATCGAGTCGAAGAGAGCGGAGAAGATGGCGCAGCTTTTCATCCGGAGCTACTCTGCGACGTTGTGCAGGGGCAAGGCGGATTATATCGAGCAGGCGACGGCCAGGGGGATTGTGCGGGATTTTCTGGATAAGGTTACGAGACGAAGACAGAAAAGGATCTTGCGCCGGCGGACTACGCTTGGTTCGAAGCGGGTACAGATGCTGCTGGCGAATCCCAAGCATTTGAAGCTGGGCAGAGAGCAGAAGCAGGAGCTTATGGAGTTTATCGGCCAGTGGCTGAAGACCGATGAATACAGTCCCTATAATTATACAGTGGAGGATGCGATTTTCCGGCTGGCGGGTACGGGCAGCCTGGGGCTGGAGCGGTATGCGTTTCTGTTAAAGAGCGCCAATAAGGCAGGGCCGAAGTATCTGCTGCTGGACATGAAGGAGGCGGTTTCTTCCTGTTTGGTTCCACTGGTTCCGTGCAAGCAGCCGGATTGGGGCTCGGAGGCGGAAAGGGTGGTTACTTTGCAGAAGAGGATGCAGAATAGGTATCCGGCTCTGCTGAGCCATACTGTTTTTAGAGGAAAGACCTTTGTCATGCAGGAGATGCAGCCGGTAAAGGATAATATCAAGTTTACGCTTTTAAAGGACCGGTACCGGGATATGTATAGCGTCATAGATTCGATGGCGGTGCTGACGGCGTCGTCGCATATCCGAAGCGGCGGGCAGGACGGGTCGTGTACGACGGATGAGCTGAGGTCCTTTGGCCGCAGAGATAACTGGCAGCAGTCGGTTATCGAGTATGCGAGGCGGTATGCGACGCGAAATAAGGAATATTTTCAGCGGTTCAGGGAGGACATGGCGGGGCAGGCGCATAGTGTTGACGCCGGCGTGTTTCAATTTGTATGATTGTGCTGGAGGCGGCCCTTTTCGATATAGGTTATGGCGGCGCCGACGGCAGCTACGAGGTCGTGGGGCCGCGGCTCGCTGATGAGCCATTTTCCCTGGTTGTGGGAGAGGTCGCCAAAGAACACTTCGTTCAGGACGACGTGATAGCTTTTTGGGTATCCGTCGGGATGACGATCGTCGGACGGCGTGGCCCAGCCGGTGTATTGCTGGCCGCCTTGTTCGAGCTGGATGGGCAGCGAAGTTTTTTCCATATTTATTCGTAGTTTTCCTATGCTTCAATCGGGGTTTTTCTATTGACAAGCGCCGGTTATGGTTGTATATTTATTTATATCCAATCCGATGAAGGGCCGTTGTTAATCCGTATCCTGAACCAATCCATGTTCCTGAAAAATCGACCGTGAACCTGTGCCAAAAAAACTGAAAGTTTTTGAAGAGCCCTCTTTGTGAGGGCTTTTTTATTGCGTCGATTTTGGCAAAACATTGCTTAGTAGGAATTTGAGCGTGCTGGCCTTTTCCGACCAGGCCAGGTACCGGGTGGCTCCCAGCTGTTTCCAGATGTCTTCTTTATAGGGGATGGGATTTCCCAGGATATAGATCGCGGATTCCGAAAAACGGGAATCGGCGGTTATATATGGCAGTATATTTATGGCGCTTTGATCGGGCGGATGATGGCCGATAAGGACGAATCGGGGGACACCGAAGCTGCATGTTTTTTCAATTCTGGGCTGCAGCTGAGCGGTATTGCGTATGTAGACAAAATCAGGTTTTGGAAAAAGCTGAGAAAGAATTTCCGAGATGAGCATTTCGTTGGCCATCCTGTTTTCTATAATGAGAAATTTCGACGTCATTTAGATACTACCTCAAGATTTGGACCAGCACCCGGCGCGAGCCGCTGCTAAAACAATTAGTAAGTGTTTCCTTTAACCCCGGTTTTTTACCGATAGGTGTTTTGTTTATTTTCTGAGAAAAAATTGTCCGCCAGTTGACATTTCGGGAAAGGAAATGTCCGGATATTGGGCCGCTCTAAATGAGGTAATACAATGAGAACACACTTTTTGCTTTTGGTTTCTGCGGCTTTTGCTGCCGGTTTTGCGTCCTGTCATTCGAGTCCTGAGGGCGGGAAGACGGACAGCGGTTATACGGTTAATGGTACGATCAAGGGGATCGATTCGGGATGGGCGCTACTTCATTATATGAAGGATAGTGTTGCGCAGGTAGATTCGGCGAAGGTGAGCGGGGGGAAGTTTGTGTTTAGCGGGAAGACGGCGTATCCGAATTTTGCTTCGTTGACGCTGGATGGGGGGACGCATGTGAGTCCTGCGAACTTGTTTTTGGAGGATACTTCGATTTCTATCCAGGCGGTGGCGGATTCGCTGGCGGATGCGGTTATTGTGGGGGGAGAGACCGAAAGGGAGTACCAGGGTTTCCTGGCCGGGCAGAAGCCTTATGACGATCAGTGGAAGGAACTGGATAAGAAGGTGGAGGAAGCGGGGAGCGAGAGCCAGGCGAAGGCGGATAGTTTGAGCAAGGGATATCATACGATCTCGGTGGCGCGGCGGGCGTATATAAAAGATTATATAAAGACGCATCCGGCTTCTTATGTTTCGGGGCTGGAGACGCAGATCGTTTATATTTATAACCCGCGGTATACGGAGTTCGATAGTACGTACCAGGGATTGGATCAGAAGGTGAAGGATGCGCCGGTGGGGAAGGAACTGGCGAGGATGCTGGCGAGGGTAAAGCGGACCGAGATCGGGGAGCCGGCGCCGGAGTTTTCGGCGGCTGATCTGGATGGGAAGATGGTATCGTTATCGGAGTATGAGAAGGGGAAGGTGGTGCTGATCGATTTTTGGGCGAGCTGGTGTGTGCCCTGCCGGGCGGAGAACCCGAACGTGGTGAAGGCGTATAATGCGTATAAGGGGAAGGGGTTTACGGTGCTGGGGGTATCGCTGGATGAGAAGAAGGAGCCCTGGGTGGCTGCGGTGAAGGCGGATCATTTGGATTGGGGGCAGGTTTCGGATCTGAAGGGTTTCAAGAGTGATGCGGCGGTTTTATATGGCGTGCAGGGGATACCGATGAATTACCTGGTGGGGAAGGATGGGAAGATTGTGGCGAAGGGGCTTCGTGGGGAGGATTTGGATAAGAAACTGGCGGAATTGTTTAAGTAAGATATGTTTGTTTCGAATAAGAGAGAGAGGGTTCCTGGCGAACCCTCTTTTCTTTTTTGATTGCTTTTATAGTGCATGGTCGATGGCTGTGGAGAGGAGAGATTCGATGTTTGGGTCGTATAGGCCCGCGTATTTTACGATTCCATTTCGGTCGATGACGAAGCTGGTGGGCCAGGATTGGATGTGGTAGAGTGAATTGATGTCTTTTGAGCTGGCGACGTGGCGGTAGTTGTAGGGCTGCTTTTTCAGGAAGCTCTGGATATTGGCGGGGTCGTTAAAGGAGAAGGCGATAAAGACGACATCTTTGTTTTTATAGCTGGCGACGAGGTTGTTCAGGTGGGGCATTTCCTGGATACAGGGGGCGCAGGAGGTAAACCAGAAGTTGATGACGACTACTTTTCCTTTGAGGGAGGAAAGGGAGCAGTCGGTTCCGTTCAGGTCGGATGCGGTCCAGGAAGGAGCAGGGTGATCGATCATGGCTTTCATTGTTTTGATGCGCTGCTCGCGATCGTCCGCCATTTGTTTTAGGAACTCGTCGGTGGCGCGGACGAGGTGGACGATGTGTTTTGCGTCGTCGTCGGCGTTGTGGGATAATAGGACGCGTTCCTTGCCGCCCCAGGCCTGGGTGAGGCTGTCGAGCTTGTTTTCGGGGAGGATGGTGTTGTCGGGGAGGATATAGGTGGTGTGTTGTTCCTGGGCTTGGGTAGATAATGAGGTGAATAGGACGATGGCGAAGGAAATAGCCTTTAGCTTGTTTGTCATGTGACGTGGTTTAGAAGAGGCAAAGATAGATTTAATGCATGTGAGGTTTTGGGATTGAGGAAGGTTATAAAAATGATAGGTGCTATCAGAAAATTTTTAGAAAGATTGGGAGCTTGTCCCGCCCCAGTCTTCGGGCGCCAGGTCGGCGATGGACTGGGAGAAGGTCCAGCGATGGCCGCCCAGGTCGACTGCGGTATATTGTCGTTCCCCATAGGGATGATCGGCCGGCGGATGAAGGATCCATACGCCGGCCTTTCTCACCCTGTCATAGTGTGACAGCAAGTCTTCAACCCGGAGCAGCAGGGAGTGGAAACGGTAGATCTTCGGCAATGATAGAGCAGGAAGGCATGCTCCGGTTGTGGAAAAGAGCGTGCGGTTTATTCATAGTATTCTATTTAGGAGTTGGACCTGTTTTTATATTGTTCTCTTGTCTTTTCTTTCATTTCTTCGACCATCTCTTCGTATTTCTTGTACTGGTCCTTGTCGAGGATGGCTTTCATTTCCTTGTTCTTGCTTTTTTGGGAGGACTGGAGGGCGCGGAATTTGGCGAATTTGCCTTGAGAGCCTTTGAAGATTTCCTCGTTTTTTTCAGCGTATTTGAGGTTGATGGATTGTACCTGGGGAGATTGGTCGTCGGTCAGCGAGAGGCGGGTTTTCATCTTTTCGGTCAGTGCAGTGGCACGGCCTTCGGCTGTGCGGAGGCTGTCGGATTGTGCGGACGCGGCGAGGGTTGAGATGAGGATGCTTAGTATGATGAATATGTGTTTCATTTTAGGTGTTTTATTGGATTAGTAAATGACGACGTGGCGGGCGGGTCTGATTGCTATGGGGGCAGGGCGGACAACGACTGCGGGACGGACTATTGCGACTGGCCGGGGTCTTACGACTATCACGGGACGGGGTAGAGGCCGAACGACTATGACGGGTGCGGGGCGTGCGGCTACCATGGGTCTAAGGGGAACGCCGACGTGGAAGTCGACTTTTACCTGCGCTTCGGCTGTCCTGGCGGACAGGCTGAGGAGCGCGATCATTGCGGGTAAGATTAGTTTTTTCATTACTTATTATTTTTTGTTTTCTAATACAAATGTGACGAGTATTTGGCGGGATAGTGGGGGGGGAAGCGGTTCAAACGGACAAATTGGGAGACGAAGCGGGCGGAGGATGTGGAGTGGGAGGCGTTGGCTAGCGGGGTTTTTAGCGTGACGTGCCTTTTTCCAGCCAGCTCAGGAAGTCGCCGGCCTTGGCTTTGCTGACGACGAGGGTTTCGGGAGTTTCTACGTTGAGCCTGACCACGAGCTTACGGGCAAAGAATTTTTCGATGCTGCGAATGGAATGGCGGTTGATGAGGAACTGGCGGTTTGCGCGGTAGAAGAGCCGCGGGTCGGAGGCGGCTTCTATTTCGTCGATGGGCTGGGTGATATGATAGGAGGGGCCGCTGTCGAGCCTGATCGTGACCGTTCCCTGTGAGTAATAGAAGAAGGCGATGTCTGAATAGCTAATGGGGATGATCTTCTCTTTGTGATGGACGAGGATGGTTTTGGGAATGGGTGCTTTGAGGCTGTCGATGAGCGCGGCTATGTCGAGGCCCGGACTGGGTTGAGGGGTGGTGAGGGCGCTCCGGAGTGTATCGAGCTTTGAGAGTGACTTTTCCAGCCGGGTTCTGTCGACAGGTTTCAGCAGGTAGTCGATGCTGTTGGTTTCGAATGCCCTGATGGCGTATTCGTCGTATGCGGTGCAGAAGATGACGGGACAGGTTACTTTCACCTTTTTAAAGATCTGGAAGCAATCTGCGTCGGCGAGCTGGATATCGCTGAAGAGAAGGTCGGGTGGTTTATTGGCGTCGAGCCATTTGATAGCGTCGCCGGCAGAGGGGAGGATGTCTACAATGGTCCATTCGGGTCTGAGCGACAGGATCAGGAATTGCAGTTCCCGGGCGGCTTTTCTTTCGTCTTCTATTATCAGGACTCTCATGGCAGGAAGGGTATTTCGACTTTAAATTTCGAGTCGTTCCGGGTGATGGTAATTTCCTGACCGGTGGTCAGCCGGTAGCGCCGGGCAAGGTTGTGGAGGCCTGTCCCGGAGGAGTGTTCGATAGTTGCCCTGGGCCGCAGGTCGTTTTCGACGACGAGCTTTTCATCCCGGCAGTAGATGGATATGTTTAGGGGATGCTTGTAGGATACGGAATTATGTTTGGTCGCGTTTTCGACCAGGAGCTGAAGCGCGAATGGAATAATCTTCCTGTTCAGGTATGCGGGAGATACGTCGATGTCGATCTGCAGGGCGTCTTCGAAACGGGATTCGAGGATATAAATATAGGACCGGATGAAGGTCAGCTCTTCGCATACGGGTACCTGCTGCTGTTCCTGGTGATGGAGGACATAGCGGTAGACGTCGCTCATTTTCAGGATATAGTTTTTTACGAGCTCCTCGTTCGAGAGGGTCGAGAGTGTATTGAGAGAGTTGAACAGGAAGTGCGGGCTTATCTGCTGACGGAGTGTCGAAATATGGGCCTGGAGATTTTCCTGCTTGAGGTATTCGTTTTCCAGCCGGGACTGCTGGAGCATGAGCAGCATCCGGTAGTAAAAGACGGCGAAGTAGGTGAGGGCGCTGATGATGGTTCCCCGGAAGAGGCGGATAAAGAACGCCTGCTGATCCGGAATGGTGCTATTGGGATTTCGGTCGAGTGGGAAACGGCTGGCGATTTTGAGGAGGTAGATGGCGAGGGAGACGATGAGCACGCTGGAGAGGATGCTTGCCGCCGCCTTGATCCACCGGTGAGTGAGCGAACCGGAAGTAAAGGTTATGAGGAAAAAGTGGTGTGCGGTCCAGTAGAAGAAGAGCATGAAGGACAGGTAGGCGAAGCTGATGATGGTGGTGATGGGCCGGGCGGCTTCAAAACGGATGGCCCTGGGCAATACTGTCGCCAGCAGGGCGATGGTTACCGAAAAAATCAGGCCCGCCTTGAGATTATACCGCTTCTGCATGGTGCAAAAGTCCCGGTTTTTTTGGTGTTTTTGTGAAAATCAGGGTGAGGCGGTCAAAAAGCAGGATAAAGCGGGCAGGGAGGGAAATTGGGTTGGGCGGGGCGTGCCTGAAGGAGGGGGGTGTGGCCGGTTCGTTCATCGATTCGCCCGTTTTGTCGGGATGAGATCGATTCTGCTGTCTTTTTTGTGTCTTATTCTTTCAATAAAACTTATGATTATGCTAGAAAGAATCTCGAGACAGGGAGCATGGCTGTGCCTTTGTGTATTACCGCTGTTTTTCGCTAATTGCCAGAAGGGCGGGGGAGACAAGTCCTATCGTTTTAAAGCAAGCATGAACCTGGATGGGTGGACGAGGACCTATACGCTGGACCTTCCTCCTAATTATTACGACACGTCGGGTCTGCCGCTGGTGATCATGTTGCATGGGTTTGGCGGCAGCGCGGATCAGGCGGAGCATGACTATGGAGTGACGGAGAAGGGAAATGTGAACGGGTGGGTGGTCGTTTACCCGGAGGGGATACAAAGCAACGGTCCCGCGCACCTGCGAAGCTGGAATACGGGGACCTGCTGTCCAGTGGCGCAGGATAACGGGGTCAATGATGTTCATTTTATCAGAGTTCTTATCGACCAGCTGGTGGCTAATTACAAGGTGGACCCCAAGCGGGTATATGTCGCAGGCATGTCGAATGGAGCGATGATGGCTTATACGCTGGCTTGTGATCTGTCCGATAAGATTGCGGCGATTACTTCGGTGAGCGGGACGCTGATGGTGTCGTCGCCGTGTCAGCCATCGAGGGTGGTGCCGATACTGCATATTCACTCCGCGCTGGATACGAAGGTGCCTTATAATGGAAGGTATGGGATGGCTTCACATTACTTCACTCCCGTGGATTCGACGATGAAGGTTTGGACGGTACTGGATTCGTGTGACACGCCGCCGCTGGTTAGCGAAGGAGGGAATTATTCGAAGACGGAGTGGACGGGGAAGGATGGGAATGTGGCGATCGACCTGTATCTAACGCAGGATGGGGGGCATTCCTGGCCTGGGGGGCTGAAGCCGCGCTGGCAGGCGGACGCGCCTTCGACGGCTTTGAATGCGACGGATTTGATGTCGGATTTTTTCCAGCGGTATAGGCTGCCTTAGTGGAGGGTTAACGGCCGGGTCGGTGAGATGGCGGGCTCCTTCGATGTTGTCCAGGGGTAAGATTATATCCTGTAAGGGTTCTCATGAGTCGGTTTTTACTTAAATTTTTCGGAAAAGAGGGTATTTTTGAGAGGACGTTTTGACCCTTCTATGCTTATGACTGAAGAACTGCTTCGCCAGGAAGTCCGCCTTGTCGGTGGGCTGCCCATTATCGACCAAATGCTGCAAGTTATCTGCCGTACTACGGGTATGGGTTTCGCGGCAGTCGCCAAGGTAACCCGGGATCGCTGGATTGCGTGTGGTGTAAGGGATGAAATTGATTTTGGGCTTAAGGCGGGGGGCGAGCTGGAGGTCAAGTCCACGATTTGTGACGAGATAAGGGATAGCGGTCGGGCTGTTATTATCGATGACGTTGATTCGGATGCTCATTTTTGCCGGCATCATACGCCGCTTCAGTATGGTTTCAAGAGCTATATTTCCATTCCGATTTTTTTGAAGAACGGCGAGTTTTTCGGGACGCTGTGCGCGATCGACCCGAGGCCGGCGAAGCTGAATAATCCGGAGACGGTTGGGCTTTTCACGCTTTTTGCGGAGCTATTATCCTTTCATATCAGCTCGCTTCATCAGCTGTCGGCGATGAAGAATGAGCAGAAGATTTCGAGTATCCAGATCAGGAATTATAGGGATGAGCTGGCTCAGTATCGGCATTTGTCGAATCATACGCTTCAGGAGCCGCTTCGGAAGATCAGGTTGTTTTCGGATCTTATTCTTAGCTCGGCGGCCCAGCAGCAGCCTGAGAGGGTGAGGGAGACGGCTTTTAAGATCAACAGGCTGGCGAGCGATGCTTCGGCTATTATCAGGGATATAACGGACTTTACGAGTTTGGACCTTTCGAATGTTTCGTTTAGCCAGGTGAGGTTGGAGGATGCGTTTAGCAATGCGCTGATGCCGGTCGAGCAGTTTCAGGGTGAGTATCCTGATTTGGAGATCGATCTGCCGCATGCGGTGACGGGTATTACGCGTCTGCTGGAGCAGCTGTTCCGGATCCTGGTCAGGGGGAGCGTTGCGCGTCGGGATGGAGGCGGTGAATTGAGCATTGGTGTCGCTTCGAAGATATTGGCCGCTGAGGAGATATGGGGGCATTCGTTTCTTCATCCGGAGAAGCAGTATTGCAGGATTGAATATAGGGACAATACTTCTGCGGTTGAGTATTATCGGTCGGAGAAGATGTTCGAGATTACGCATCGGAGGGGGCCGAGGGGGGAGGGGCTCGGGTTGGATATGGAGATGGCGCAGGCGAGGAAGATTGTGAGGCTGCATGGAGGGGTGATTACGCCTGGGGAGGGGACGATGCTTTTGATTATATTGCCGCTTTAGACTGGATGTTTTGTGGACCAGAGCAGGAATAAAAAAAGAGAGGGTTCGTTGCGAACCCTCTCTTTGATTTTAAGCCGGACTTTCTTCGGACATCAGCTCGTGGAGTCTGTAGAATGCGATGTTTTTGCAGAGCTTCTCGGGCGAGACGTCGAAGAGCGCGCAGGCGAAGTCGGTGAGCTTCCCTTTTGCATTTCGGTGGAGGTCCAGGAACGCGTTGTTGTAGTGGTTTACTATCATGTAGTCCTTGCCGTGGATGTCGAAGGGGGAGCGATAGTAGGTTGCGTGGCCGGAGGTTCCGAGCGGTTCGTGCCCGAGGATCTTCAGATAGTCTCTGAGGTCGTAGCGGTTGAGGTCGCGGAGTGCTTCTTTGAGCGTGTTGGTGTCTCTTTTGATTGCCTTTTTCATAACTGTCTTTTTGAGTCGTGAGAAATTTATTGTCTCGCCTTTTCAGGTCCCAGGACGGGCCACGGCCAAGGAGGAACGCAATAAATGGGGTAGGTGGTGGGGATGAAAAAGGTTGTGCCGTTTAAGTAGGTGGAGGTGATGAGGATGTGTTCTGCACCGTTTTATGGCGTAGTTCCTTGGCTTAGTGGCACGACTGGGGCCTAGCTTTGTGAGACAATGAATTAACCCAGCTGTCCTGGGGTGCAGGCATACCGTAAAGAGACAAATTACGGGTACGAGGATGTGTCGGGGGGAAGGACGAATGAGAAAAAAAAGGGACCGTCTTGTGGACGGTCCCTTGAAGAGGATGACTTTGCTTTATTTTGCTTCTTTGCGCATTCTTCGTATGACTTTGAGGGGGATGTCTGTGGCGGAAGCTATATCTTCATCGGAAAACTTTCCGTTGGTGATGAGGTTCCTTGCGATTTCTATTTCACGCGTTTCGCGGCCTTTTTCAATGCCTTCTTCGATACCTTTTTCTTTGGCAATGACGGCCAGTGTTTCCATGATACCCATACTGTTCTTTTTATTTGTTATAGTATCGAATCGCTTTGTAAAGATACGATTCATTTTCCGGTTTTCAAACCTTACATAGTTGTTGAGAAACGCCCCGATTTTCTGGAGCTTATCTTTAGTAAAGTACCCTTTTTCGTAGAGAAGCCTTGCGAGCGCCAGCTTTTCATCCAGGAGCTCCCTGTCGGCAACCTTTCCCTGAAGCAGCGCTTTTTTAGCGACCAGCGCGACGAGGGCGAAGACGTTGGAGCTTTCTTTTAGCTCGTCGTCTGTAAAGTCGAAAATGTTCAGCGCATTGTACTTGAAGACAACCGATGTCCCGGCGAAGCTGGATTCATAGATGGGAGAAGTTTTCTTTCCGTCTTCGAATGTAAAGACGGCAATCGATGTGATCGGACGGTCGAAACGATTCGAGAGAAGGGAGTGGTATTGATACATCCGTTTTGAAAACTCCGGTTGCTTCTGGCTTTGTACCTCTACGTGGACCAGGATCCAATCTTCTTTGCCGTTCCAGTGATAGGCTTTGACCAGCTTATCCACTACTCTTCCTGTTAACTTTTCCTCAGGGTCGGGATAGATTTCCGTTAGCTCCTTGTCGAGATATTCGAATCCTTTGCTGAAGTCGAAGATCTTATCTGCGCTTGGAAAGAAGAATCTTAGGAAATCTTCGAATACTTCTTCGAGGATCGATTTCCAGAGGCGGTCGTCCTCGCGCCTGAGGGCCTTTTCTGCTTCGGTGTCTGTTTTCTGTCTTTTTCTTTTCATAACCTTTTTTTGAGTCGTGAGTAAATTCATTGACTCGCGTCATGCAGGTCCCAGGACGGGCCACGGCCAAGGAGGAACGCAATAAATGCTGTAGGTGGTGGGGATGAAAAAGGTTATGCTGTTTAAGTAGGTGGAGGTGATGAGGATATGTTCTGCGCCGTTTTATGGCGTAGTTCCTTGGCTTAGTGGCACGGCTGGGGCCTAGCTTTGTGAGACAATGAATTACCCCAGTTGTCCTGGGGTGCAGGCATACCGCAAAGGGAACTTTAGGGGGTACGGGGTGTGTCGGGGGAGGGCGGATATCTGTCCGTGATTACTTCGTTTATAGGTTGGGGGGAATTTTTCGCTCATAATTGATTGAGAGAAAAACACCTAGTGGTTGGTGGAAAAAACATTTAGGTTTCCGTTAGGAAAATTGAGGGACATTCCTTTACCTTCGTCCGACAATCCTGCCCGCACTGTTTAACCATTACACCTAACTCTAAACCCAAACGCTTCTATGAGACGATATACCTTTCAGGTACGCGATCCGTTTTATTGGATTGTATCTTACTTACGCCCATCCTTGTTTCCCAATTATTTGCTTCGGCTATTGATCTCTTAACAGGATACTGTTACTGAAACTTGCTTGTATGTACAAGAAACTGACTTTATGTCTGGTGGCATTGCTATGCCTTGCGGGTATGGTGTGTTCGGCGCAGTCGATCGACTCGGGTTCGGTTGCCGGTGCGGCGAATGGTGCGAACAAGGTTTTGAGTTTTCCTTCGCGGGTGTTCGAGCACGTTCAGCAGCGGACCGCGCGGCTGGATGCGCAGCTGACGCGGCAGACGGAGAAGTATCTGGAGAGGATGGCGAAAAGGGAGGCGCGGTTGAAGGCGCGTTTGTCGAAGGTCGATTCGGCCGGGGCTCAGCGTTTATTTGCCGGGTCGGAGGAGAGGTGTGCGGCATTGCTGCAGAAGATAAAGACGGATACGGGGAATGTGCGTTTGCGGGTGAGCGGGCCTTATCAGGCTTATGTGGATTCTGTACAGGGGATGCTGGCTTTTTTGAAGAAGGATGGGCGGGCGATGCAGCAGCTGCAGGGTAAGATGGCGGATGCGGGGGAGGTGAAGAATTATATCCAGGAGCGGCGGCAGCAGGTGGGGCAATACATTGCTCAGCACGCCAATGCGGAGGCTATTTTGGGGAAGGCGTATACGGGGATGAAGCAGGATGCTTATTACTATTCGCAGCAGCTGCAGGAATACAAGAATCTTTTTAATGACCCGGATAAATTGGAGCGTAAGGCGCTGGCTCAGCTGAATCAGCTGCCGGCGTTTCAGGCTTTTATGAAGAGTCATTCGCAGCTGGCGGGGCTGTTTGGGGTTCCTGGCGGCGGTGGTGCTGCTCGGGCGCTGGCAGGTTTGCAGACGAGAGATCAGATCTCGCAGCAGGTGCAGCAGCAGGTTACTTCGGCGGGGAGCGGGGGGATGGAGTCGCTGCAGTCGCAGCTGGGAGAGGGGAAGGCTCAGCTGGATAGCTATAAGGGGAAGCTGGAGCAGCTGGGAGGGGGGAATGGGGATGCGGATATTCCTTCGTTCCGGCCGAATGAGCAGAAGACAAAGACTTTTTTCAGACGGCTCGAGTATGGGGCCAATTTCCAGACGACGCGTGGGAGCTATTATTTTCCGGTGACGACGGATTTGGGGTTGTCGCTGGGGTATAAGCTGGGGAGGGGGAATGTCATTGGGGTTGGGGCGAGCTATAAGGTGGGCTGGGGGAGCGGGTTTAATCATATTGCTTTTTCAAGTCAGGGGGTGGGGTTAAGGTCTTTTCTGGAGGTTAAGCTGAAAGGGAGCTTCTCGGCTACGGGTGGGTTTGAATATAATTATGCGACTCCGTTTTCTTCGTTTCAGCAATTGCAGCAGCTGGAGCGATGGACAAAGAGTGGGCTGATAGGGGTGAGCAAGACCGTGTCGATGAGGGGAAGGGTGTTGAAGAAGACGAAGATGCAGCTGTTATGGGATTTTTTCAGCTATTCGCAGGCGCCGAGGACGCAGGCGCTGGTGTTTAGGATAGGGTATAACTTTTAAGATAATTATCAATATAGCTATGTACAAGATTGGTTTGATGGTTTCTGTTCTGGTGCTTTGTTTGACATGTCGTTTACAAAGCCAGACTACTAACGCTGTTCCAAAGATTGGAATCGATATCCCTGTTTCACCTAATGCTGCTTCTCTTGGTAAATACGGGGAGACTCCAGTGGGGTATTATACGGGTATACCCAGTGTTGGTATACCGATCTATACGATTCAATCGGGGCCGCTTCAATTGCCTGTAAATCTTAGCTATCACGCGGGTGGTATAAAAGTGGAAGAGATTGCATCCTGGGTTGGAACGGGTTGGAGTCTGAATGCAGGCGGCGTGATAAGCCGTCAGATAAGAGGTGTGGCTGATGAGGAGGACGGGGGATATTTGACCTCTTACAATAAAATCAACAGGTATCTGGCAGGGGTGATGGATGATAATGAGAAATTTCAATATTTCCAGGACGTTGAAAATGGAGTTGCCGACGCACAACAGGACTTGTTTTTTTTCAATTTCGGAGGGGAATCCGGTAAGTTCATACTTGATTCGACAGGCGTGGTCAGACCTATCCCTATGTCGAGGCTTAAAATAGAGCTCGGTACATTCGATGGACAAGCAAACTGCTGGAAGGTAACGGACCTTAAAGGTATACGGTATTATTTTACTAAAAAGGAGACTAATAGAGCGATTCCCATTTCAAATGGCGGACTTTCCCCTAATCCGTCGCCGACTTCTGTGACAAGCTGGTATTTGTCAAAGATTGTGGATGCCATAGGGATGGATTCGATTGTGTTTGTATATGAGATTGCTATTACAAAAAACAATTCTGCCATCTCCCAGACCAAATATTTAAACGAAAATTTGTGTCCCGGGAAAAATTCTGATTCCAGGTATGTGTCCAATACGATCAACGGCTGGCGACTTCAACAGATTCAATTCAAAAATGGAAATATCTTTTTTAACCGGGATGCCAACAAAAGATGTGATTTGCCTACAGATTATGCCTTGTCGTCAATCGAGATACGCAATACAGACAGTTCATTTGATAAAATTTATACATTATATCATAGTTACATTTCGCAGAGCTCCAACCCGTGCGATACGACTGCTCCGGAGAATAACCGATTATTTTTGGATAGTGTACAATTTACTGACCGATTGGGTGGTAACGTTGGGAAATTCCTTTTGAAATATAATCCGCTTAAACTACCCTCCCGGCTATCTTACAGTCAGGACCATTGGGGGTATTATAACGGCGCAAATAATTCAACCAATTTTGTTCCAACCCAATATGTATCTGAGGGGGCGACATATAGAATTCTTCAAGGGGCGGATCGGGCTCCAAATGTTACCAATACCCAGGCTGGGATGCTCCAATCCATTACCTATCCAACGGGGGGAAGAACGGAATTCGAGTTCGAGAATAATGAAGTCAGCAATTGGCTGGCGCAGCACATTCAGACGATTTCACAGGTAAATAAATCTATAATCGTTAATGACATGAATGGCAGGAGGACCCTGGATACTACTTTTGTCGTTTCTGCGTCCAGTGGCGTCGCCGCCCAGCTGTCCATCTTCAACGGAGGGGGCGCTTGCTCCACGGGGGCCACTATAGGCTGTCCGATTGTAAGTATCTCCGGACCTGTGAATGTCGGTCCAATTTATACCAATTCCAGTAATAATTTTCTTCCAGCCGGCACATACACCATTCATGTAAATTTAAGAAGCGTCGATGATCAAACACTTCTGGATCAATTTATATTCTCCGTGTCATGGCCTGAAGAACAAGCTGGTATTGACAGCTTAAACCATAAAATCACAGTTGGAGGACTGAGGATTCATCGGATGGTTGATTATGCTACAGACAATCAGCCGACAAATGTTAAGGTTTATCAATATCTGTTTCCGGATTCTGTTAATTATTCCAGTGGTTTTTTACTTAGCACGCCTAAGTATAATGGCGAAATACTGATATGGGAAAGTGGCCCAGGTGGGAGTGGGGTGTCAGCTTGTTCCTTTCTGACATTTAGCTCCTCTTCCAATTATCCAATGGTGTCCACACAAAGCTCTTATGTTGGCTATAAGTATGTAACCGAGTTTTTGGGCGATAATGGAGAGAATGGGAAAAATGTATTTGAATTCCAGGCGCCTGATCATTTTAATGATGTAATCGGTCTCGCTTTTCCATACGCTCCGGCGACATCCCGGGATTGGAAGCGCGGGCAAACGTTGCGTCGGCAAAGCTATAGGAAGAATAATAGTACTGGAGGCTACGAGCTGATTCAAGAACAGGTCAGCAATTTTATATATATAACTACGGATATCTATCAAAGTCTTCAGATTGGCCGTAACACTTTCTATGAAGCAAGTGGTATTGGCGGTACTACTGTGAACGATTATTCTGTGGCGCAGTTCGGTACGGAAGCTGGCTGGGTGCCGCTTGCCTACGATTCGTCAACGGAATATGACCAAAACAATCTTTCAGCGGGGCTTACAAAATCGACGTTTTATGCCTATAGTGATGTGCACTTTCAGCCGATATCGGTCTCGACTACTCAAAGTAACGGAGATACCATTATCGATCACAGGAGCTATCCGTTGGATTACGTGGGGTTAACGGGGACGGATGCTTATTCTACGGGGATTGTCGCGCTTCAAAATGCCAATATGGTTACGCCGGTGCTGGAACGCTATATTCAACGGAAATCGTCGAATGGTACTTTGATTGGGACGGAAAATTCGGTTCTTACTTCATACAGGAGCGACAATTTCCTGCCGGATACGGTATGGTCGACTGAGCTGGCAAAGCCATCTCTGTCCTTTAGTCCTTTGAGTGTTTCGGATGGGGTATTGTCGAGGAGCAATTTGTATGTCCCTAAGGTGCTGGACAAGAAGTATGATGTTTTTGGAAATTTGGTACAGCAGCAAAAGGTTGATGATTTGAATTCTACGTATTTATGGGGATACCTGGGGAATTATCCGATTGCTAAGGTGACCAATGCGGATAGCGCAAATGTGGCATATACATCGTTTGAAACTTCGGAGACGGGGAACTGGGTTGTTACGGGAAATATTTTTGTCGGAGGAGGTGCGACAGGGAAGCGTTCTTATTCGCTGAATAGCGATGTGTCAAAGTCAGGGTTGACGTCTTCAATTGTTTACTTTGTTTCCTATTGGACACAAAACAGCGGCCCTTTTAGTATTTCCGGGACGATGTCCGGCTATCCTCAGAAGGGTAAGACGGTTTTGCTGGGGGGCAATAGCTGGACTTTGTTCGTTCACAAGGTAACGGGGACGACGACGGTTTCTCTTAGCGGGAGCGGTGTTATCGACGAGCTTCGTCTTTACCCGGTTTATGCACAGATGACCACTTATACCTATGAGCCGCTGGCGGGTATGATCAGCCAGACGGACCCTGCGAGCCGGACTACTTATTATGAATATGACGGGCTGGCGCGTCTTAAGCGGATTCGGGACCAGGATAATAATATTCTCAAGACGTATGAGTATCAGTATGCGCTTCAGGGGAGTTGTGGTCCCAATTGTTACGGGATAGCGATGCAAACTTTCGCCGGTAATAATACGCCGGGATATCCAGTGGGAGTATTTAATGTGCATGGTAAGCTGTTGGGCAATGCGACTGATGCAAGCGGGTATGTCAGCCTCTGGAATAGCGATACGGCGGATGTTGCTTTGGGAGCATTGGCGACGGGAGCAGATAATCTCCATTTTAATATTACTCTTAATAGCGGAAAGGTGCTGCCGTCCGGTGTCTATGGGTGCCGGTATTATCAATATGACCTGGCCTGGAACAAATTTGACGGTGTGAGGTTCGATAACGGGGTATACGTTGATTTTGGAGATGGCACGGGTATGCAGTTACCCAGGACGGCGGTTGATACGCCTGCTGTGCTGCCTCCGAATACGATCAGGGATGGATTTTTTGACCCGTTCGATCAGATTTGGTGGTTTATCCACTCCTATCCGGATACGAGCGTTAAGACGCTCACTTTTTATCACAATGATCAGAGCGAGGCGATCTACTTTGATAATGCCCGGAGCCCGGCGGAGAGCATGACAAAGCTGCGAAATTTCCGGGGAAATATTCCTCAGAGCGCAGGAAGTATCGGCGGCACCTGCGAGCAGAATGCTACGGCGCTTAGCGTGGCGGGCATCAGTAATTGGAATAGCATCAGCACGATAAAATCGTTTGCATTAAGAACCGGGGATCTGGTTACTCCTTGCCTGAACGTCGGGTATGCGCAGGACTTTATGAGCAATAACCGGGGACTTCTTGCGATAAACACAACGCAGGCAGCATATTTTGGCTCGGGCTGCCGGGATACGACCTTTAAGCTGAGCCGTCTCAAGAGTGACTGGAATACTTATTTTACCCAGTTGCAGGAGGTGTCGATATCGGATGAGCACTGGGATAGGGAAGATCTGTCTTCGCTGAGTCATCTCAGGACCTTTATGTTGATTTCGGGTAACGACGAGCATTCCAATACTCCTTCCTCCGGCTATCATATGAACGCTATACCTCCAACGACGATCAATAATGTTATTAACCAGATTGCCGCCGGGGCTGGGCAGTATATAACAAACGGTAGTATTGTTTTATATCCTGGAGGTACTAACCGGACATCAGGGAGTAATGCAGCTGTAGAATTTCTACGCTCTAAGGGATGGCGGATCACTATCGACGACGTATTGCAATAAATAAATTTTTGGCTATAAATATCATGAATATGAAACAGATTTTGGGAATAGTAGTTTTGTTGATGATTTTGGCGGGGGGGCTGCAGGCTCAGAGCACTGTCAGCTTTAACTTCTCGAAGGCGGCTCAGCCTGTGTCCGGGTGGATTAATGTGGTTGGTGACCCTGCAACAGGGACTCGTTCAGCCACAGATCCTACCACTGGAATCACGCTGAGCTCCATCGGTACGTCCAACTGGGCATCCTTTTTTAATCAAAGCGCGGCTGACGGCGAAGCGCCCAATAATGGCACCTTTTTTCCTGCAGGGGTCATGTCAAACGAATGGTTTCAATACGACGCCAATCTGGCAGGATACAATGCCGCGATTCCCCAAATAAAGATCAGCGGATTAGACCAAAGTCATACCTACACCTTACGAATGACAGGCAGTTCGACTAGCGCGATTAGTCAGAGTCCGACGAGATACACAATAGCAGGGCAAACGGTTTCCGGCTACATCGATGTGAATTGTACGAATAATACAGCCGATGGGGCAACATTCAACCCTATTGCCCCGGATGCGAACGGAAACATCTATGTCTATGTTAACACGGCGGGCTTTGCCCAGGCGGCGGGTATCAGCGGCGTGCAAATTATTACGGAGTCACTGACGCACTATCCTCCTGTAGTGGTTATTACATCTCCTCAAAATGGAGACATTCTGGCCGAAGGCGGTAATGTTGTTATAAAAGCAACCGCTACTGAACAGAATGGAGTGGTAACCAAGGTTGAGTTTTTTGCCGATGGTAACAAAATCGGAGAATCTCTTTCAGCTCCTTATACTTTTACCTGGGTCAATCCAGATGCAGGGCATTATACGATTACGGCCAAGGCTACCGACTACGTAGGCTTTACGAGCACGGCAAGCATCAGCGTCGGAATCGAACCTTTGGATGGGTTCTGGTCGATGAGCGGTAATATCAGCGCCAATGCGGATAGTAATTTCCTCGGCACGGTCGATACGAACCGGCTGGCGTTCCGGACGAATAATGTGGAACGAATGAGTATTCTGAAGGATGGTTCGGTGGGCATTGGTACGAAAGATACCTACGGCTATAAGCTGGCAGTGAACGGCACGGCTATTTTCACAAAGGTCCGAATCAAGACGGCAGGCACCTGGCCGGACTATGTCTTTAAGAAGGGGTATAAGCTGCCTGATTTGCGGGAATTGGAGCGGTATATTGCCGAGCACAAGCATCTGCCGGGTATTGTATCGGAGAGCGAGGTGGGACAGAATGGTTTCGACATGGGGGACCATCAGAAGGCGCTGCTGGAGAAGGTGGAACAGCTGACGCTTTATTTGATCGAGGAGAATAAGAAACTAAAAGAGCAGAATGACCGTCTGCTGCAACAGCAGAGGGAGATCGATGAACTGAAAAGGCTGATCAAGAAAAAATAAATAGTACTGACCATGCGGTATAAGTCTTTGTTTGGATTTTTATTGTTACAGGCGACGGTTTTGATTGGTTATGCCCAGCCTTCGAATAAGCCGTCTACGGTGACGCAGGTACCGGCTCCAAGTCGTACTGTTGCTACTACGCCGGCCGGCTACGGATCGGGTGGTCAGGTTCCTGTGATCAACTACGTTCGGGAGCGGGTTGCTATGGGCAGGATCACCGATTCGGTGGTATTTGATGGAGCCGGTTATATAGATGTCAAGCAGACGACGAGCTATTTTGATGGGCTTGGCCGGCCGCTGCAGACGGTGCAGCGTCAGATGACGCCGGGGAGCTCGCCTGTGGATGTTGTCTCTCCCGTTATTTATGACGCTTTTGGGCGGGAGGTTTATAAATATCTGCCTTATGTTTCGTCTACGGCCAATTCATCCGATGGGGCGCTTAAGATGGATCCTTTTGGCGATCAAAAGGGCTTCTACCAGAATATATATCCCGCTGAGCAGCCTGCTTATACAGGGGAACAGGTTTATTATAGCCAGGTGCATTATGAATCGTCGCCTTTGAATAGAACGGATTCTACATTTGCTGCAGGGAATAGCTGGGCCGGAAGCGGGAATGGGATTTCGATACAATACCTGGTGAGTAGCGCGGTGGATAGTGTAGTGATTTGGACGATTGCTACCGATGGGCTTACTTATTCAGGGAATGACATCACCACCAATGTTCCTGTGGCTGGCGGGTATTATGGTGCTGGTCAGCTGTATAAGGGCGTTACCAAGGACGAGCAGGGGCATGCCGTGGTGGAATACAAGGACAAGGATGGACTGGTTATTTTAAAGAAGGTACAGGTCGGAGCATCTGTGGCTAGTGATTTTAGTGGCTATATTGGCTGGCTTTCCACTTATTATGTTTACGACAAGCTAAACCAGCTGAGGTTTGTGCTGTCTCCTAAAGCGACCAATATTGTATATGGCAATAACTGGAATCTTTCGGCTGATACAACTACTATCAATGAGCTCTGTTTTCGGTATGAATATGACGGCCGTCAGCGGATGATTGCCAAGAAGGTTCCCGGCGCAGGCTGGGCGTATATGGTCTACGATAAGCGTGACCGGCTTGTCTTTACCCAGGATGCAAATGAGCGTTTAAAAGGGCAATGGATGACCTCCCTTTATGACGGGCTCAACCGGCCGAATGTCACGGGCATGATTGTCTATACAGGCAATCGGGATCAACTGCAGACGTCTGTAGATGGTAATACGGGGTCTGGTACAGGCAGTAGCCTGCCGGTTTCCGGGAATTCGCCGGCTGCGATTCCGTCAGAATTGAGTCTTGTTGGGCTCCAGAATGGAGATAAGAAGGCGACGGTTGGGATTACGCTGGACGATGGCTTCGATTCACCGGATGTGGTGGATTTTACGGGGGAGATAGTCCCGGGGGGGACTACCGGGGCTGTGTTTAGCGATACGGTTCAGGTGCTGGACAATCCGATTCCTTCCGGCAGTAGTCTGGTCGCGCTGACCATGACTTTTTATGATGATTATGCCGGGGTACAGGGCAGGCAGTATGCTTCCGTTAATACATCTTTTTCTGCTCCTTTGGATGCTGGTTCTAACCTTCATCCAGAGTCTGTTTCGGATGGGGCTACGCAGCAGACGGTCCAGACGACGGGGATGGTGACTACCGCGAAAGTCCGTGTTTTGGAGGATCCCTCGGATCTGACAAAAGGCAGCTGGCTGAGCACCACTTCGTACTATGACGATCGGGGGCATGTGATTCAGACGCAGAGTGACAATTATAAGGGAGGGCAGGATACGGTGAGCAGCTTGTATAATTTTACCGGTCAGGTGATCGCGAGCTTCCAGGCACATAGTAATCCGCAGGCGTCTGGTATCACTGGGGTACATATCAAGACTACTTCGAGTTACGATAATTCCAACCGACTGATGGAGGTTTACAAGACGATCAATGATGCGGATAGCACCAGGCGGCTGATAGTGCGGGGTGATTATGACCAGATGGGGCAGCTAAAGAAGAAGCAGCTGGGGCAGGTCGGAGATGGCAGTTTTCTGGAGACGCAGGATTATGCTTACAATATCCGGGGGTGGCTGAAGGGGATTAATCAAGACTATGCCAACAATGAAAACAGACATGGGGCGAATGGTCGTTGGTTTGGCATGGATTTGAGCTATGATTGGGGATTTGTGTCTGGTCAGCTCAACGGGAATATTTCAGGAAATAAGTGGCGGAGTAGGGGCGACGGGCAGCAGCGGGCCTATGGGTTTGGCTATGACCCGGTGAATCGACTCATGTTCTCCGACTTTAATCAGCTCACAGGCGGCAATTGGGACAAGACGGCTGGGCTGGATTTTTCTAACATTATGGGGAACGGGAATGATGCTAGTACTGCCTATGACGAGAATGGTAATATTAAAGCCATGCTGCAAAGCGGCTGGCGGCTAGGAGGCAGTCATCCCATCGACTCGCTGGCTTACACTTATTGTACTAATAGTAATAAGTTAAAAAATGTCATCGATGGACGGAATGATCCCACGACTACGATGGGCGATTTCCGCACTTCTTCGATTAGCCCTTATAATTTGGGTAAGACTGCTTCGGCTGTGGATTATTTCTACGATGCTAATGGCAATATGACGCGTGACTTGAACAAGGATATTGGCAGTCAGACGGCGGATGGCGTTATCTATAATCATCTGAATCTTCCGTGGCAGGTGAATGTTCGATCTGCAAGCGGTACGAAGGGTGCAATTATTTATATCTATGATGCTGCTGGGAATAAGCTGAAGAAGACGACGATGGACAGTGCGGGGAATTTACAGACTGTCACTATTTATATTGCAGGCTTCCAATACCAGGGCAAGCAGTCGTTAGCTTCCGGCAATGCTCCAGCTGATACTTTGCAGTTCTTTGGTCATGAGGAAGGCAGGGTCCGGGTTAAATCAGATACGGTGGGAGGACAGCAGCTAGTGTCATTCAAATATGACTACTTTCTTAAGGATCACCTGGGCAATACGCGGATGGTACTGACGGACGAGCAAAAGTCCGACCTTTATCCGGCGGCGACAATGGAGACGGCCAGTAGTACCACGGAGGAGATTTATTATACTGGTCTGGAAAATACTCGTACGGCTCTTCCTTCGGATTATCCGATGGATACGACGACCAATCCGAATGTGTATGTGGCCCGTTTGAATGGCGGCTCGGCGGGCCCTAAGGTAGGACCCGGGATAGTGCTGAAGGTCATGGCAGGCGATCAGTTTAGTGTCCGGGCGAGCAGTTGGTATAGATCGAATGGGGCTTCTCCTGGGACACCGGCCAATCCATTGTCCGACCTGGTTACTGGGTTGATTAGTGGAATTGGAGCACTACCGGGAGGAGGGCACCCTAGTCCGGCCATATTGCAGGCTAATCAGGTACCCCTGAGCTCTAATTTCACTCAGTTCTTACAGGATACGGGCAGTGCAATCGTACAAGGTAAGCCTCACGCTTTCCTAAATTGGGTGCTGTTTGACAATCAGTTTAATTATGTGGCGGCTAGCAGTGGATTTGAGCAGGTTGGGGCGGACCAGGAGTTGAAAAAGCATATTTTGACTAACTTGCCCGTTACCGAGAGCGGATATTTGTATATTTACACAAGTAATGAGACACCGAATGTCGATGTGTTCTTTGATAATTTGCAGGTGACGCGTACGAGGGGACCGTTGTTGGAGGAGAACCATTATTACCCGTTTGGATTGACGATGGCGGGAATTAGTGATAAAGCACTTGAAGTCCAAAATAAAGAGAACAAGTTCCGTTTCAATAAAGGCTCCGAGCTACAGAATAAGGAGTTTTCCGATGGAACAGGCTTGGAAATATATGGAACTCAATTTAGAGATCTCGATCCACAGCTAGGTCGATGGTGGCAGACAGATCCTAAAATTGATCAGGGATATGAAGATGTTTCTCCTTATAGTTCAATGAATAATGCTCCGAACCGCTATAATGATCCTAATGGAGATGAAGGTGAAGAAGCAAGTGGTTGTTGTGAACTATTGCGAAAGGTAGCTATAAGTGCCGGTGGCGTTATTAACGGAGCATTGAATGCAACTACCATGGGTCTTTGGCCAGTTGCCCCCGTAGGTACAGAAAATTACACACAGGATGATTTAGATCTTTATTATTCATCAGTAAAATTGGGGCAACTAGCTACAATTCCAATGTCGACAATTCCGTTAAACCCAGTGCCTAGATTAGTTCCTGCAGGCGGAGAACCTATAAATCCAACGCCGACTACTCCTCAACCTAATATTCCATCGGAAAGATCAAATTCAAATAGTAATGATGGAAATTCAAGTTCCGGCGCCAGGAGAAAAAACAGAATACCGGACAAGGGAGAACCGAATACTACGACGACCAACCCTTCTGGAACAACAACTAAAAAATATGGTCCGGATGGTAACGTGCAAAAAGAATATAATGATGGACATCAAGGAACAAATGTTCCAACTAATGAGAAGGACCCGCATGTACATGATTACAAACCAGACCCATATAATCCATCAGGTAGAGGTAAGCGCATGCCGGGACGTCCTCCAAAAAAAGGAGAGTTGCCAAAGGATTTTAATAGGCCTACGCCGCAACCACCGCAACCACCGCAACAACCACAACCACCACAACCCCCGTCTCCACCACCACCGGGGTCAGGTTCAGGCGGCTAAAACAATTAAATAATAAATTAAATTAGTTGAATGGAGAATAAACGCGAATTTAAAAATATCTGGAATGATAGTGATTTCAATGCGATGTCATGGCATGATTGCAAGATATATGCAATTGCATTTGATAGCGAAAAATTTGAATTGGCGTTCGATATTGACTATATTATCGAATGGATAAAGCCGAATTCAAAAAATGCAGGGTATAAATTTAGTATTGTGCCTTCCACTCTTGTCTTTGGTAATGTTCACAGTATTGAAATCGGCAGTGATACTATTGATCTTATAATTCTTAGTGTTAATCGCGAAGGTCTGGGAAAGCCGGCAAATGGCGATTTGATTAATGTCTCACTTGAGTATAAGTGGACGATAGAAACGACGAGCGGGGAGATTTCCTTCACTTCTATTGGATACCAGCAATTTGCTAGAATGGAACCTGTCTTAGTTAGTACACAAGCGTTAGGATTGCATATCAGGAATGGGATTTCTTTTGATAAGAAGTAGATAGAGGTTCGAGTAGGTAATAGTTCAAAGTATTAGGTTTTGGTAATTTATTCAATTATCTGGTTTCGCGTGGATTTATTATGTAGGTGTATATCAGGTTGTGCCGGATGCTATTCATTTCACGCTTGATATACCAGATATGTCCCAGGAATGGAATGTGGCAAATGAGCGGGTTTGGCAATAGCTTGTCCGAAAGTGGGATTACAATGCTCTTAAGAACTCAACGGGCTATTGCGAATATAGAAGCCTTACAAGGCCAGGTCATAACTGAGCTGAATCGGTGGGAAGAAGTTGAATGGGAGATCTTTACAGATTCAGAAGCCGCTGAGCGAAGGGATGATGCCCGGGTAGTCTCTTTAGGAGCTATTATTGGTATTGATGAAACGCTTTTAGCGGCATTGAATCTTGACGTTGGCAAGGGGATATGAAGGAAGGATAAAGACTCCGAATGGCAAGAGTGGGAGTGATGGTAATGGTAGTGGTTCAAAGTATCTGGTTTTCGAAAAGAACTTTCAAATAAAGGATGACAGCAGGCTTGCGAGCCTGCTGTTTCTGCAAAGGAACGGTTCAGGGAATGAAAATAGTCTTTTTTGTCGGGGTTAAAAGGGGGTATTTGTCGTCTTGTGGGTCAAAGTATCTGGTTAAATGTTGTGTCATAAATGCAGAGGTGTTTGCCAAAAAGCAGGGCGTCAATGGAATGGGGCTCAGAAGCTTTGCTGCGTGAGGTGCGGTAAATATCGACAGTCTACCTACAAGAATAATGCATATGAAGAAAAAGTGGACGGGATGATTCGATCACTGTTGTGTGAAAGTGTCGGGATTAGCGGAATTGCGCGTGTGCTCGGGATAGCAAAAGGAACCGTATTAAGCCGGATACGACTGTTGGCTGATAATGTGGAGCGTCCTTGCTCAATACGTGCTGATGCGGTTTTGGAAGTAGACGAGTTATGGACCTATATTGGTCGAAACGACAATGATTATTGGGTCGCTTATGCGCTAAACCGAAAGACCCGCGAAGTGGTAGACTTTGTTGTCGGCAAACGGACAAAGACTATGTTGAAAGGGCTGATCGATCGGCTACTGCTGCTAAAACCTGTGAAGATTCGGACGGACAAGTTTACTCTTTACTCCCGACTGATACCTAAAGCGTTTCACCGGAGTGATGTTTACGGCATCAATAGAATCGAACGAAAGAATTTGTACAGATAGGGAATTGAAAAATGCAGCGAGAATAAGGGAGCAGCTTAAATCAAAGGGAGAACATTTGTTGTTGATTCCTAAAACAAAGAATAATGAGTAAGACAAAACAAATAATCTTTTTTGCAGACAGAAACGATTTTGCTCCAATTGTTGAAAGTTTTGAAGCAGTGAATGATGTTTGTTATTTTCAAACAGGATTGTTTGATGCGCGCCCGGTCGATAAATATAAGTCTTTGTTGGAAAACGGAAATTTGGGAAAAGCAAAGAGTGGTGATTGGAGTTTTAATGATTCATATTTGATTCTACCTCGGAATGTTGATGTTGTGATTCGGGAAGTTCAACAAAGAAAGGGAGGGAGTAGGTTTGCTGTTGATCAATTGGCTAACTCTAAAAGTATATATCTTCGACCCAGCGGAATTTTTCAAGATGAGATTTTTGTTGCAGGGTCGGTCGGTACAGTTTCTGAGAATGATATTTCTATCGCTCTCTACAAAGAAATTGCCCATTTAATTAAGGTTCAGTTTAGGAAAATCGGTGTTTGTTATGTTGGTAGGGGTGCCGAAACGAAATTGAATTCTAATTGGCGACTTGTTACTAACGATAAACTGCCAAGAGAATATGATCTTAGGAATGAGTAATGTTCTTGTGAAGATGGGGCAGGTATGGTAATATAGATAATGTATTTAATTATTTGGTTTTGGTCATAGAGGGCTAAAGAATAGTAAAGGAGGGGCTTTTGTATATACGGGTGCAGATAATAATAACGCCCATAGATCCACTTACGAAGAAGTTAAGAATATTGAATCCGGTAAAGCAAAAAAAATTAAATAATAAATGCGAATATTTTCAGCTCAGGAAATAGCAGACGTCATTCTTAACGAAAGTTTAATTACAATGATTAATTGGACTAATCGGCTTGAGGATTTGATGTTAGGCATAGATTGGTGCGGTCAAGAAGATTTTAAGGAAAATATTGATTTCAATAATGTTAAGTCCTCCTTACATTTTGAATTTGTGACTGATCTTGTAGTCGATTTTAAGTTTAGGGAAAGGACAATGGGTGCGCTTGAAATAGCTTCTTTCAAATATGAATATAAAGAGAGTATTTGGTTGATAGAATTTGAATTTAAATTTATTCCAGTCGGGTTTATTAAATTTAAATGTAATGATTTTAGGTTCATTATTGAAGACATTCGGTAAGGTAGGTAATGTATTCAATTATCTGGTTTTTGTCGTAGAGGGCTAAAGAATAACAAAGGCGGGAGTTTCAGACCCTTCTTTTTATTTATAATAGGAGATAGGAAGGGATATTGGCCACAAAAAGTGGTAATAACGAGGGTTTTTTACACCTTGTGTGCTCAATTATCTGGCTTTGATTAGCGGTATAGTTTGTAAAGGAAAGTGCCAAAAGGCTGGACGTCAGAAAAATGGGCTACAAAAGCTTTTCTGTCCGCATTGTAGAAAGCACCGTCAAGAAAGTTATCGGTATAAAGCATGTATGGAAGGGACGAGGAGCATGGTAACCAAACTGGTGGTCGAAGGAACGGGCATACGAGGAATTGTTCGTATTTTGGAGATTGGGGTTAGCACGGTAATCAGGACTATCATTAAAGCGGCATCTCGCTTAAAAGCCAGCCGGAATTGCAGGGGAGGGTTGGCTTTTGAAGTAGATGAGATGTGGACTTATATTGGCCGGAAGGACAATGATTATTGGGTCGCTTATGCGTTAAACCGAAAGACCAGGGAAGTAATTGATTTTGAAGTGGGCAAGCGGACAAAAGCCACATTGAAACAATTGGTTGGCAGACTTTTGGTACTCAAACCTCGCGTTATCCGTACCGATAAGTTGACAATTTACCAATGGCTGATTCCTGTAGAGCTATATCAAGCCTGAAGCTATCTGATCAACCGGAGCGAGAGAAAGAACCTGACCTTACGGACGCATTTAAAGCGGCTAAGCTGCCGGACGTTCTGTTTCAGTAAAAGTTTGAGCATGCTGGAGAGTTGTCTGAAACTTTACTTTTGGGGATAGAGTGAGTACGTTAGGTCGTAGAAGATGGGAAATATGTAAACGCAAAGGTTGCTACTATTAATCAGGTGGTCTTGCATTTGGCAGGATGCCAGGGGTGCAATATACCGCCATAAAAGGTAATGTGTTCAATTATCTGATTTTTCTACAAAAGATTGAAGAATAGTAGGGAAAGATTCCAAGTCCCTCCTTTTACTTATATTGATGGCAGGATAACTGCCGGTTAGATATTATAATTGGACTTTGATGTATACTGGCCAGAGGACGATGAAGTTTTTGCCTTCTTAATAAGTGTGGGGGTAGGACCAAGAGGTACTCAGGCCGAAGAATCTTTTGACATTCAGGTCTGCACACCAAAATGGCTTTTGCAAAAATACAGTGAAAACGACATGATTCTTGGACGTAATAAGCTTATTGTATTTAAGTTCGATATGGACAAAATCCTGGCGCGGATAAGAAAGCTTTTTGATAATTGTGAGGGAAATAATTGGGAAGAGATTGTAAATAAATTGTCAAAAATAGGTCAATGGGAATTTGAGAATTATAGGGATTATAAGAAATAGACGGTGAAATAAGGAGTGATTCAGGCAAATAATGGCTAAAGTACAAATAGGAGACATATTTGAAATTGATACATCAATAGGGAAAGCATACTTGCATTATGAATACAGAGATGAGTCAATGGGCGAGATTGTTCGGGTGCTACAAGGGTTGTATGCAAGTCAACCTGACGAATTAATAAGATTAGCTGAGTCTAAGGAGAGATTTATGGTCTATTTTCCGTCGATGGCAGCTTTCAAGAAGAAAATAGTTAAATATGCAGGGCACCATGATTGCAAGGGTTTTCTCAAGCCTGAATTTATGATGGAATGATACTTTTTTAATTGAAAGATTAGAGCAGGGGGTGGTCATTGGAGCAATGGAAGTGAGAGATTGATAGAACTAATTGACATTAAAGCAGCCGGATTTTACTGGCGCCGGGGCCGCATTGGGGGAGGTATTCGATGAAGCCGAGGGTGTGGAGGGTGTGCATGGCGCGGTAGTAGGTGTTTCTTCCTGAGATTTTTGATTTTTCCATGATGGTTTGGCGGTGAGCGCGGATGAAGGCGCGGCTTGGGGCTTGGGGGCGGCCCTGGGAATGGCCCTGTACGGTGGTCAGCAGTGCGAGGTAGAGGCTGATATGTACAGGGCCGATGGAGGGCTCGTTTTTTATTTTTTCGAGGAAGGGTTGGATGGCGTTTAGGGGGTCAGTCGAGGCGGCGGGCATGGAGGAGGTGTTTGGCTTTGATGGAGAGAAGGATGCGGCGGCCGTCGTGTTCGCCCCATTCGAGGACGAGGCGTTTTTGGCGGTCGGGGGCGAGGGGTTTGAAGGCGAGGGTAAGGGTGATGGTGCTGTCGGCGGGCAGGTCGATGTTTTGGGGGGAGTGTATGGGGAGGATGTCGATGGACTCGTCGGCGGTTCGGCGGAAGGGGTGGAGGGAACGGATGGTAGAGTGGAGGATGCCGGGTTTGAAGGAGATGGAGGATTTGTTGGTGGCGCGGAGGTGAAGCCAGAGGAGGTCGTCTTTGATGTAGAGATTGGTGAGGGTTAGCTGGATTTCTTCGTTGGAGGCGGTGATGTGGGTGGTGGGGAGGGTGATTTGGTGGATGGGGTTGGCGGCGGGGAAATCTTTGAAGGAGTAGTTGAAGTTGGTAGGGATGGGGGTGTAGTGAACGAGGAAGGAGTAGAAGGCGCCGTTGGTGAGGTAGACGCTGATGTTGGTTTGGGGGAAGTTGGGGCGGGCGGCTTTGAGGAGGAGGATGTTTTCGGATTGGCCGGTTTTGCGGCCGCCGACGTCGGGGGAGCCGAAGTCGACTTTGGAGATGGGGGAGGCGAATTTGATATTGGTCGTGATGTTTTCGGAGAGGCCGAGGGGGAAGGGGCGGATGGTGTCGATGGTGATGGTTTGGGCTTGGGCGTGGTAGTTGGATAGGGAGAGGATGAGGGCTCGCGTTATCCAGGTGATGATTTTTTTCATGATTTGATTTTTATTGTTTGGTCGATTGGGTTAAGTCGTGGAGGAGGATTTGGTAACCGGCTTTTACGGGTAGCTGGAACTGGCGGGTTTTTCTGCCGGCGAGGGAGCGGGCGATCTGGATACCGGAGGTGGCGGCCTGGCCGGTAAGGGATGGGTCGAAGTAGCTGGGACCGAGGTTGGTGAGGTTTTGGGTGGCGAGGTCGCGGGTGAATTGTTGTCGCAGGGCGGCGGAGGCGTCGAGACCGGGGAGGCCGTCGAGGCCTATTACTTCGAGGGCGACGGGGAAGATTTGGTGTTGGTATTGGATAGAGGTGATTTGGATGTGCATTCTATTTGTGTTTAGATGGGCGGTGCCGTAGAGGGTGGTGCCGGCGGGGATGCGCTGGGTGCGGATGAGGAGATCGGTTTTTAGTTCGATTGTGAGGAGGCCGCCGTCGACGAGGGTTTGGGTTTGGGGGATTTGGGCTTCGATGAGGGGGATGGTGATGGGGGGTGGCTGGCCGTTGTTGTCGAGGTCGTAGAAGTGGATTTTTGCGGAGGTGGTGGAGAGATATTCGTCGGATGTGGGGATGGTGACGGGTAGGGCCATGGGGTTGATGGGCTGGGTGTCGGGTTTGGGGGTAGGGTGTTGGGAGGCGAGGAGCCTGGTGAGGGTTTCAATTTCAGGGCTGGGGGAAGAGGATTCGGTTTTGAGATTTTTTAGCAGGTGTTCGAGGCGGTCGACGTCGGAGGCGGGGAGTGATGGAGTGGTGCGGGGGGGATTAGGGGTTGGGACGGGGGATGGCGTTTCGATGAGGTTGTGGAGGCGGGTCAGCTTCTCGTCGATATGGGATTCGAGGAGGTGGGGGGACTCGGGGGAGGATATAAGGAGGGTACTGTCTTTTTTTCTTTGGTCTTGCAGGCGGATGGAGTCGTCGTCGGCTTTTTTGTAGAAGGCCATTTTGTCGAAGCCTGTTTCGTCCCGGACGTGGGGGGGCGGGATTTTCAGGTTGGCGTGAGAAGTGGTGTCGTCGGCTTTTTTGGGGCCGTGGACAACCAAAATTATCAGGAGGAGGATCAAAAGAGACGCTGCGAGGATGAGTTTCTTTTTCATTATTTAAAGTTTTTTAGGAGGGTGTAATATTTTTCTGCCTGGCGGGCGCTGTCGAGAAGGCCGGGGCGGGTGCGGCGGATGCTGTCGTAGATGCTGCGGCCGGAGGGAGTGGATTGCAGGCTGTCCATCCAGTGCAGGAACTGGCGGATGGCGTCGAGGCCGGTGGTGGTGGGAGAGATAGCTGGGGCTGGGAGTGGAGGTTGGTGGATGATTGGGGGGAGCTTGATGACGGAGGTCTTTTGGGCGGTGCGGATGGCGGTGAGGGCCACGCAGGTGCCGGTGGCGAGGAAGGAGAGGACGTAGAGGAGGACGATGATCATTTCTTTTTTCATTTTTATCGGTTTTTTGTTTTGATGTCGTGGTTGTCGAGTACGAGGAGCTTTTCGATGAGGAAGCCGAGCTCGTTGTTGGGCGAGCGGCCGGTGGTGCGGAGGTCGCCGTTGGTGAGGAGGGCACGGGTTGTTATGGAGGTGGGGCGGACGATTTTTTCGGTTGCCCAGCACTGAAAGTGAAAGGGGTAGGTGTCCATGTCGAGGGCGATGCTGTCGATGGATATGGACTGGCTGACGTTGCCGGAGATGAGGGAGCTGTAGTAGCCGGCTTCACGATAGTCCAGGGAGAGGCGTTTGGCGGATTCGTCCGCGAGGTAGAGGGCCTGGCTGATGTTGGACTGGATGTATTTGTCGTCGGGCTCGAGGGTCCAGAAGAGTTGGTGGAAGTTTTTGATGTGGGCTTTGGCGATGACGGGGAGGTAGTCTTTCTTTTCTGCGACGGCGGCTTCCATGACAGCGCCGCCGATCAGTATGTAGACGCGGTTGTGGGCGTTGTTGGCGTAGTAGATGGAGAGGATGCTGATGATGAGGGAGGCGGTGAGTGCGTAGATCGTTAGCCGGCGGAGCTGACGGAAGCTGAAGTCGATGTTTTTTAAGATTTTGAACATGGTAGATTGTTTTTAGAATGGGATGAAGCGTTTGAAGGTCGAGCCGACGCGGGCTGCGAAGGCGTCGCCGCCGCCGACGTGGATGATGTGGCTGGATACGGAGGGGACGGAGAAGTAGCCGATGATGCCGATGAGGAGGAATATTAAGTATCCCGCGTCGGTGGGGCTGAAGTAGGCGGCACCGGCGGATTGGATTTGGTTGAGGTCGAGTTTTATCATTTGGGTTTGGATAGTGGCGATGATGGCGCCGAAGATGTTGGCGACGGCGGACCATATGTAGACGGTGATGTAGCGGGTGAGCCAGTGGTGAAGGGTGTGGTGGAAGCCGTCGAAGACGGAGAGACCGAGGACGATGGGGCCGAGGATGGCGAGGACGATGAGGTTGAAGGTTCGGACGGAGTCGACGCAGAGGGAGGCGGCCTGGTAGAGGAGCTCGAGGATTTCGGCGAGCCAGCCTTTGATGGCGTTTTTAAAATTGTAATAGGCTTTTGCGATGGAGAACTGGAAGGCGTTGGAGATGCCGGAGAAGACGCCGGAGCCGGTGGCGTCTCCGGAGTATCGTTCCCAGAGCGATTCGTCGCCATTGCCGGTGGGGCCGATGTACATCTGGTATTGGATGGTGCCTTTGAGGGCTTCTTCCTTTTGTTTGAGCAGGGTTTCGATGGAGGCGGTTGCGTTGGTTTGCATGGCTGCCGTGCCGTCGTTTATGGGGGAGAGCAGTCCGTTGAAGAGGGCGATCAGGGAGGGGTATAAAATGATGGCGAGGCCTTTTGCGAATGGGGACAGGAGGGGGAATACGTCGACGGGCTGGGCTTTTGCGATACTGCGGCCGACGCGTATGCCGATGTAGAACAGGGCGCCGAAGCCGGCGAGGCCCTGGCCGACGCCGATGAGCTGTCCGCTTTGGGTGAGCATGCTGTTGTAGAGCTGCTGGAGGATGGCGTGGAGTCCTTTTACTTCTTCCATATGTTGTAGAGTTGTTTTATTTGGTCGGTTTCTTTTTGAGCTGAGGCTCGTTGGAGGGAGAGCCAGGCGGTTTGGTTGTCGAGCTGGCGGATGCGGAGCCATTGCTGGTTCATGCTGGTTTCGATGTTGTCGATCAGGTTTATGCGTTCGCCGTCGCTGGCGCGGAGCTGGTTGTCGGTGAGGATTGTGGTGAGGTCTTCTATTAGCATGCTGCTACGGGTGATCGTGGCGGTGTAGAGGTTGCTGAGGACGGCGATTTCGTCGAGGGTGAGGTGGGGGTCGGAGCGGAAGCGGTTCCAGGCGGTGTGGTAGGAGGATAGTAGGTTTGTTTGGAGGGTGATGATGGTGGTGATTTTGGGGTATTGTTTTATGGCAGGGCTTACGGTGAGCAGGCCATCGAGGAAGGCTTTGTGAAGGTCGAAGGTTCCTTTGGCTATGTCACGGATGGAGGAGTAGCCTTTTTCGAGGGTTTGGTAGGAGGTGTAGAGGTCGTTTAGGATTTGTTTTTCCTGGGATAGTTTTTGGATGTCAAGGAGGAGTTCCTGGACTTCGAAGGACTGGGATTTTGCGTGGAGGGCGGTTAGGAGGAGGGGGAGGAGAAGATATTTCATAGCTGGGTGTTTTTGTTTTTATGGTTTTGTGTTTTTGATGGTTATGGCGTCGCGGAGATTGCCGTCGATTTGGCTCTTTAGGTTTTGGAGGAGGGTTATGCGTTGTTCGTCTGTTAGCTGGAGGGTATTTAATAGGAGTAGGATTTGTATTTTTTGGGATGCGTTTTGAAGTAGGGTTTGCATGAAGGGGTCGGTGGGTTTTCCTGCGGTGGTAGTGGCGAGGATTTTGATTTTTTGGTATTGGGTCGATATGTTGGCTATTAGTGGGGTTAGGACGGGGTTGGTGATTTTTAGGTTTTCGAAGTGGCTGGCGTGCTGGGTGAGGTCCCGGGTGTTTATGTCGGATATGTCGCTGGTGAGGAGATTTACGATTTGATTGGCTTTTTCTATGGTTTGGGCGTGGAGCTGCAGGGCTGCGATCTGCTGCTGGAGGTAGCGGAGCTGGGTGGCTTTTTGGCGGAAGATTTCGTCGAAGGTTTGGGCCTGGGTGTTTAGGCTTATTAGAAACAAGATGATGAGGAGTTTCATAATGCGTAGAGTTTTTTTATCGTTTGGATGTCATTGTCGTCTGCGGCACGCTGGTATAGGAGCAGGGCGTTTTCGGCGGTAAAGCGGTTTAGGTTGGTGAGGGTTTGGTTGGTATCGTCGGCGATGCGGTTGATGAGGGTTAGGCGGGATGGGTCGGTCATGGTGGTTTTCGATGGGGTGGTGGCGAGGAGGAGGTTGTCCAGGTGAGTTTCGCATTCTTTGAGCAGGCCGGTGTAGACGGTGGTGATGTGGTCGAGCTCGGTTGGGGATAATAGAGGGGTGGATTTTAGGAGGGAAAGGGTTTGTTTTATTCTTGCGGTGATTTGCTGTTGTTGGTTTATGAGTTCGGAGATGCGGTGGAAGCTGGATATGACGGTTTTTATTTGGGTCAGTTCCTGGAAGTAGTTTTGGTACAGGTCTTTTTGTTGGAGGACCCAGCTGCGGATATCCTGGAGATAGAGCTGGCTCATGGTGTTTTCGATGATTTTTTGGGCTTGCTGGAGCAGGATGGTTTGGGTTTGCTGGCGCTGGACCTGGAGGTCGAGGGCTTTTGTGATTTTGTCGACGCCGGTTCCTATAATCGGGATTTGGGCTTGGGTTATGGTGGCGGTGAGGAGGACGGTTATGGCGAGGAATAGTTTGCCGCCTTTTTCTCTGGCTTCCTGGACGAGGGCCTGGATGCCGGCTTTCAGGGAGCCGAAGCGGGAGGCGTATTGTTTTATTTTTATTTTTTCCTTTTGTTCGGAGGTGTAGACGCAGTATTCTTCGTCGGAGACTTCGATGCGGTATACCCGGGAATGGGAAGGGCCGACGCGGATCCAGACGTCTTTATAGCGTCGGTTGGGTTCACGGCCCTGGTTGAGGCTGAGGATTTCGGTCTTTTGGGCATCGGTGATGCTGAGGAGCTGCTGGAGTTCGGCGAAGCGATTGGCGAGTTTGGATTGGTCGAGAAGGATGATGGTGTCGGAGTTGTTGACGATGGTTTTGCAGAGGACGGGGGAGGCGATGAGGTCTTCGATTTCCTGGGTGCTGACGATGATTTTTGTAAAGAATTTCCGGGCGGTTTTTTCGAGCCAGCGCATGAAGTCGCTCATGCCTTCTTCGGTGATGGGTTTCCAGGCTTCTTCGATGATGATGGCTTTGAAGACGTTTTTTAGCTTTCTCATTTTCGAGATGGCGATTTCCATGATGATTAAGCTGGTGACGGGGTAGAGGATGGGGTGGGATTTTATCGCGTCGAGCTCGAAGACGATGAATCTTTCGTTCAGGAGGTCGGGGTTTTGGGCGGCGTTGAGGAGGTATTCGAATTCGCCTCCTTTATAATAGGGGGTGAGGACGAAGAGGAAGTTGCTGAGGTCGAAGTCGTCTTTGGAGATGGTGCTGATTAGGGTGAAGTCGGTTTGGAGGAATTCATAGAAGGTGTTGAAGCAGGGGGTAATGTTTGGGTTTTGTTTCAGGTGGTCGAAGTAGAGCTGAAGTGCTTTTGAGAGGGCGACGTATTCGGAGCGTTTTTGGGGTTCGTCGTTTTTCTTCCAGATGGCTAGCAGCAGTGATTTTAGGGATTCTTTCTTTTCGGTGTCGAATTGTTCGTTGGG
>JAFDYG010000525.1 GCA_018267545.1 Bacteroidota bacterium | reverse complement strand
GGAACCGCGTAGATGACCTTGTCGCCCTTGTCGACCAGGGTCCGGAACAAGGAATAGATCAATGGCCTCCCCCCGCAGGACACCAGGATCTCCTCCGGCGTATATTCCAGCTCTTCCCGGTCCTTTAAAAAGACCGCGATAGACTGCCGTAAGTCGAGGTTACCTTCTGCTGCGGGATAGTTGGTGAAATGCTTTCTGTAAGCGTCGATGATAGCGTCTTCCAGCTCCTGGGGGATGGGAAATAGGGCTGGGTCAAAGTCTCCGACGGTAAAATTGTAAATCTTCTCTCCTTTCCTGATTTTGTCACGTATTTCTCCGCCAAGCTTTACAATTTCGGATCCAATCAGTGTTTCGGCAAGTTGAGATAGTTTCATTTTGAGCCAACTATCGGAATCGAACCGACGACCCTTTCATTACGAATGAAATGCTCTACCAGCTGAGCTAAGTTGGCTTTTGACAGACCCCTGCCAAAAGCGGGGGTCTGTCGGGGTGCAAAGGTATCTTAATTACCCTTTTGCTCCAAAAACTTTAGGATAGCAGACAAGTCTAGTTCACCCAATCCTGCCGCAGCAGCCTTTCGATAACTTTCTTCTACGGCCAGGCCGGCGGGGCCATTCATCCCCTCCTCCTTGGCCAAACGCAGGTCCTTGGCCATATGCTGCAGGGCAAAAGCCGCCGGGTGCTCGTCATTGACCAGATTGGGCGTCTTCAACTTCGAAAAACCATTCCCTACGGCGCTTTCGTTGATGATCGCCATCATCTCGGCCGGCGCAATTCCATTTTCCCTGGCGAAATGAATAGTCTCAGCCAAACCCTGCATATTGAATGCAACCAGCATATTGATCGCCAGCTTGGCGCTATTTCCAGCACCCTGGCCGCCCATATAAAACGAAATCTTCCCGAGCTTCTCGAAGATTGGTTTTGCCGCTTCGAAAACCTCCCGCTTTCCTCCTGCCAAAACGATCAGCTGCGCCAGTTCGGCCGGCTTGACACTACCCGAGACCGGCGCGTCCAGATACTCCGCGCCTTTGGCCGCCAAATCTCCCGCCATATGTCTCCCCGTCGCCGGAGAAACCGTGCTCATATTGATAACCGTCTTGCCGGCGCCCGCGCCATGAAGCAGTCCGTGCGGTCCCTCCAGCACCTGCAGCGCCGCCTTGTCATCGCTTACCATGATGATGACCGTATCGGCATTCTTCCATAACGCACTGGGGCTGTCCGCCAGCCTGGCCCCCATGTCCGTCAGCGAAGCCGCCTTGGCCGCCGTGCGATTGTAAACCGTCAATTCAAAGCCTGCTTTTAAAAGATTCTTAGCCATGGGAATACCCATGTTGCCCAGACCAATCCATCCGATTCTTTGCATATTTTTTTATTTATGTGATCCCTCGTTATATTTTTTGGCCGCATCCTGCGCCTTCTCGAAGTCCAGAACCACCCCGTTTATACAATAGCGAAGACCCGTCGGAGGAGGCCCATCGTTAAAGACATGCCCCAGGTGCGACTTGCAACGCCCGCACATGACCTCCGTCCTGTCCATCCCATAGGAATGGTCGGCGGCATAGATGATACTGCCTTTGCTGATCGGCTCATAAAAGCTGGGCCATCCGCAGCCGCTCTCGAACTTGGTATCGCTCCGGAACAGCGGATTCCCGCATACGGCGCAATAGAAAGTGCCGATCTCGGTAGAATGCTCAAACGGACTGCTTCCCGGTCTTTCCGTTCCCTTTTGCCGGGCAACGGCATAAATATCCTTTGGCAGGATCTTCTTCCACTGATCGTCCGTCAGGCTGACCGGACTACTGTCCTTCCGGGAATAAACCGGATTATTCTCCTTCTTGCTGGTATCCATACTAATGGTTTTTTGTTTGTTGGCCGGCTGCGCATTGGTACACTGCTGAAACAAAACACTAAGCAGAAATCCGGCTAAAATGGGTAAAAGTTTCATAATCGATTTCATTTCAACAAATGTGTCCTGGCGGGGTTTAAAAATTTTGCAATATTCTGCCCTAATTTGGTGAATTTTCGCAGGTAATAGAAAAATGTTAAAACATTTTAAGACCTGTAAGTTATATTTGTCCTCTCACAAGGGTAAGTAGTACGTATTATGTTCAATTTAATTCTATTTGGCCCTCCCGGGAGCGGGAAGGGTACGCAATCCGAAAGACTGATCTCCAAATATGGTCTCAAACACTTGAGCACCGGAGATTTACTTCGCAGCGAGATTGCCGGTCAGACCCCCCTCGGCCTTGCTGCCAAGAGCTTTATGGATAAAGGCCAGCTGGTTCCGGACGAAGTCGTTATCGAAATGATCAGCTCGGCTCTCGACAACAATCCCCAGGCGCACGGCTTCCTGTTCGACGGCTTTCCCCGCACGACAGCCCAGGCCGAAGCTCTCGATAAGCTGCTTAACCAGAAAGGCACTTCCATCGCCATCGTCCTGGCCCTCCAGGTCACCCAGGAAGAGCTGGTAAAACGTCTCCTCAACCGCGGACTCACCTCCGGCCGCTCCGACGATGTCAACGAAGAAGTCATCGCCGCCCGCATCGCCGAATACGAGAAGAAAACCGCCGCCGTAGCCGACTACTACAGAAAGTACGATAAGGTCGTCTATGTCAAAGGCGAAGGCGAGGTCGACGAGATTTTCACGGCCCTCAGCAAAGAGATCGACTTCCGCGACCGCGCCTAACCCGCCCCGCCAAAGCCCCCCGCAAGCCCACGGCTGCGCCGGCTTACCTCATCTCTCCCGGAATAGCATGAATCAAAACCTTCCTGCCGTTCCTCAGTACCCCCAATTCCACAGAACGACCAATCATCTCCGCACTTAATAATTTGTGGAGCTCATCCACCGTGCCTACCGGCCAGTCATTAAACGATACGATGATATCACCGGTATGGATTTCATTGTTATACGCCGGCTGATCCGCCACTACCTCATAGACATACACCCCCGTATTCTTCTCCAGCCGGTTCGCCGCCACCATCCTGCCCGTCAGATTCACCACCTGCCCGGCAATCCCCAGATACGCCCTCTTCACCCGGCCCTCCATAATTAGCCGGCCTGCCACAAATGCAGCGACATTCGACGAAACCGCGAAGCAAAGTCCCTGCGCCGACAGGATTGTTGCCGTATTGACCCCGATAACCTGACCCAGCGAGTTGACCAGCGGTCCGCCCGAATTTCCCGGATTGAGCGATGCATCCGTCTGAATGATATCGTCGATCAGCCGCCCGTTACTCGCCCGCAGCGTACGCCCCAGCGCACTCACGACACCCGCCGTCACCGTATGCTGCAGTCCCAGCGGATTACCGATCGCAATTGCAATCTGCCCTGGCTGCAAGTGTTCCGAGTTGGCGAAGGCGAGCGCACGGAGTCCCGTCACATCGATCTTCAATACCGCTATATCGGTCGAAGGGTCGGCCCCCTTCAATTCCGCATTGACGGTCTGCCCATCTGCCAAAGACACGCGAATATCCCGAGCCCCTTCAATAACATGATTATTGGTAACGACAAACCCGTCCGTGCTAATGATAAAACCGGACCCGGACCCCGGCGCCAGCTTCGGGGCCTTGTTCCCATTCTTTCGTTCATCCACCGGCTTCTGAACCTGTATATGCACCACGCTCTCGGCCACATGCCCCACTACACCCGTGATCGTCCGGGAATAGCTATCTAACAGCTCCGCATCCCGCTGGGGTGCGTAGTCTATAAACGAATACATGTTTTCCATAACACCAACACCGACAAATCACCGACCAATCTTTTTGCGCTGCCAGTCTGACACCACACGAAACTTTATGCTACCTTCGGCTTAACAAACAAACGATTGTAGTTTATGCCGAAGCTTGAAAACTATATTACCGGCTCCTGGATCGCAGGCGATGGCGAAGGTCAACCGCTATACAACGCCTTCAACGGCTCCGTCATCACCTACGCAAGTACCCAGGGACTTAATTTCGGCGCAGTGCTGGATTATGCCCGCCGAACGGGTAACCCCGCCCTGCGCAAAATGACCTTCCCCGAACGTGGCCGGATGCTCCGCGCCCTGGCAACACACCTGCGCGAACACCTCGAACCCTTCTACCGGACCAGCTACCTGACCGGCGCCACCCGCGCCGACAGCTGGATCGACCTCGAAGGAGGCATCGGAAACCTGTTTTCCTACGCCTCCCTCCGCCGCAAATTCCCCGACGAACCCTTCTGTATCGATGGCGAAGGCCATAACCTGAGCAAGGGCAATACCTTCATGGCCCAGCACATCCTGGTCCCGAAGGAAGGCGTCGCCATCCACATTAATGCTTTCAACTTCCCCGTCTGGGGTATGCTGGAAAAAATAGCGGTCAATCTTCTCGCGGGTGTTCCCGCCGTCGTCAAGCCCGCCACCCTGACCTCCTTCCTGACCGAAGCCGTCGTCCGCGAGATCGTCAATTCCGGCATCCTGCCTCCCGGCGCCCTGCAGCTGATCTGCGGCAGCGCCGGCGACCTCCTCGACCACGTCACGGCACAGGACGTCGTCACTTTCACCGGGTCAGCCTCCACCGGACAAAAGCTAAAAGCCCACCCCCGGATCCTCAGCGAAAACGTCCCCTTCAACATGGAGGCCGATTCCCTCAACTGCCTCGTTCTCGGCGCCGACGTCGAGCCCGGCATGCCGGAATGGGACATTTTTATAAAGGAGCTGCGAAAGGAGATGACCGTAAAAGCCGGTCAGAAATGTACCGCCGTCCGCCGCATCTTCGTTCCCGAAAACAAGATCGAAGACACCTGGAAGGCCCTGACAAAATCCCTCGGCCAGACCCTCATCGGCAACCCCGAGAACGAAAAGGTCCGGATGGGCTCGCTCGCAGGTCTCTCCCAGCGCGAAGAGGTCCGCTCGCAGGTCCGCCGCCTGCTGGCCAGCTCACAGCTCCTCTACGGCTCCCTCGACAGCGTCGAAGTCATCGACGCCGATGCGGCCAGGGGCGCCTTTATGAGCCCCCTGCTCCTGCTGAATGAAACGCCTTTTACCAGCGAAGAACCCCACGAGATAGAAGCCTTCGGCCCCGTGAGCACCCTGATGCCGTACAAGAATATGGATGAAGCGGTCGAGCTTTCCA
>JAFDYG010000524.1 GCA_018267545.1 Bacteroidota bacterium | reverse complement strand
CGGTGCCGGTATAAAGCCCGAAGTTGTTGAAAGCGCGGGAGTCGAAGCGGATGCCGCCGGAAATGTCGAGCTTTTCGAAGCTGCGTTTAGCCAGGAGGAAGGGACCGATATCGAACTGGTGATAGGAGGGGATGACGAAGTCGGTGCCGTCGGTGCTGTTATTGGTCTCGTACATGCCGTTGACGCCAACGGTGATGTTCCAGTTGTCGAACTCGGGCAGGAAATATTTTACGTCGTAGGTGGCGCTGTTGAGCTGGAGGTAAAGACCGGGGACCTTATAGAGAACGGGGTGGCTGAACTCGCGGCGGACGCTGCGTTGAAAGCCGAAGTTTATCTGGAGGCGGCCGGCGTCGCCGAGGGTAAAGCTATTGCCGGAATAGATCCGGTAGTGCTGTACGCGCTGGTGGAGGTTCTCGAGCTTGTAGCTGTTCAGGTCGGATTGGGGGACGATCTGCCGGACGGTATCTTCTTCGGTGATCTGCCGTGTGAACCGGCCGGTGGCGCTGTCGCGGCTGCCGTCGGGGATTTCCTGCTGGTCGTCGTAGAGGACGAAGTCGAGGTGCGAATAGCCCCATTTGCTGTGGAGGCCGAAGGAGGCGCTGGCGTCGGTTTCGTTGAAGGCGGTGCCGAAGACGCGGCCGTCGATCTTGTTTTGGTAGTCGACCGCTTGTTTATGGGAGATGCGGGCCATCCATTCGAAGCCATTTTTTGTAGCGCCGAGGAGGGCGGAGCCGCCGAATTGTTTGTTGTTGGTTTGGTAGTCGAGGGTAAGGTCGCCGATCATTTTACCCTCGGGGGCCGGTTGTGTGGGGATGAGGTTTACGACGCCGGCGAGCGCGTCGGAGCCGAAGCTGAGGCTGGCGGGGCCTTTGATGACTTCTACTCGGTCCACGCCATATTGGTCGACTTCGATACCGTGTTCGTCGCCCCACTGCTGTCCTTCCTGGCGGATGCCGTCGTAGAGGGTGAGGATACGGTTGTAGCCGAGGCCGCGGATAAAGGGTTTGGAGATATTGGGACCGGTGGTGACGGCGCGGATGCCGGGGATTTTGGCGATGGCGTCGATGGCGTTCGTCGAAAGATTGGTCGCGAGGTAGTCGTGGGAGATGGCCACGATGGGAACGGGGTTGCGTTTGATCTGGGTGGCTTTGGAGAGGCCGGTGACGACGACGGTTTTGGTGATGGTTTTGAAGCCGATGGAGTGGATTTCGATGAGATATTTACCCGAGGGTAATGAATTGAAGCGGTAGTAGCCGGCGGTGTCGGCGACGACGCCGAGCTTTAAGTCGGGGATATAGACGGTGGCGCCGGAGAGGGGTGAGCCGGATTTGTCGGTGATATGGCCGGAGAGGGAGCCGGTGCCGGGGTCGGGTGACACGCGCGCTGCCGCGCGCGCGGTGGAAATCAGTAGAATCAAAAAGACAAAGCCTTGTACAAGTCTGTTCATGATACTAAACGGGTGTTGAGATGGCAGGCTCGGGGTAATTTTTGCAATAAGGTTTCAAATTTAGGGGAGTCTGCGGTATTTCAATTCCCAAAAAATGCTAAACGGTAGTTATTTTTTAAGAACAACGGTGAAAACGGAGCCTTTTCCGAGGTCGGATTCGCAGAAAATTTGGCCGTTTAGCTCTTCGCAGATGCGTTTGACGATGGCGAGGCCGAGGCCGGTGGAGGATTCGCCGGCGGTGGGGCGGGAGGAGATCTTGCTGTATTTCGCAAAGAGATGGGGCAGCTCGTCCGGCTGGATACCGACGCCTTCGTCGCGGACCTTGATGCTGACGGCGTCTTTTTCTTCGCTGACGCTGATCCAGACGTTTTTGCCGGTGTCGGTATATTTAATAGCGTTGGAGAGCAGGTTTTCGAGCATTCGGCCCAGGAGCTGGCGGTCGCTGAGGAAGTAGATGGACCGGTCGGGGACTTCGAGGTTGAGCTGGATGTCCTTTTTGGCGGCGGCGGGCTGGAAGTCGTCGACGACCGATTCGGCAAAGATGCGGAGGTCGAGATTTTCGAGCTGGATCTTGCTTTGGTTCGTCTGGGCTTTTTCTACGTCGAGGATATGGCGGATAAGCTTCTCTCCATAGCCGGTTGCCTGACCGATGCGGTCGAGAGCTTTCTTTTGGCTGGGGGTGAGGTTCTCCTGTTCGTTCTGCAGCAGCTGGTGCCACATACCGATGCTGGCGAAGGGCGTGCTGAGATCGTGGGAGACGATGCTGATCAGGGAATTTTTTTCGTAGTTCAGCTCCGACAGGCGTTCGTTCTGGCGGACGATGAGGTCGTTGGGAACCTGGAGCTTGCGGTTGGCTTTTCGTTTGATCCAGAAGGCGATGGCGGCGGCGATGGCGATGAGCAGGAGGCTGCTGGCCGTGATCATGAAGATGCGGGAATGGAACTTTTGTTTGTCGAGGTCGGCCTGGAGGAGCAGCTTTTCGTTTTCCCGTTTACGCGCTTCATATTTTTCTTCGAGCTCGGCGATGGATTTATACGTCTCGCTGTTCATCAGGGAGGTATCGAGGGCGTACCATTTGCCTTGATAGTCCCAGGCCTTTTTATAATCGCCTTTTCGCTGGGCCAGCTTGGAGAGGATCTGATAGCTGTCGGACTGTTTGCTTTTCGAATCTAATTGGTTGGCGAGCAGGAGGGAGGTGTCCGCGTATCTCGCTGCGGAGTCGAAGCGGCCTTTCTCGGTATAGGAGTCGGCCAGGTTGAGGACGTCGAGCCAGAGATCGGCAAGGCGGGAGGGGGAATGGCCGTTCAGGTCGTGGCGATAATTGTGGGTAAAGTATACGATGGATTCGTCGTAGCGTTTCAGCCAATAATACGTATTGCCGAGGTTGTTGTAAAGGGTGCTCAGGTCTTCCTCGCCTCTTTGTTCGTAGGGTTTGCCGATGCGCAGGCCTTCCTGCAGGAGCAGGAGGGAGCTGTCATACAGCTTGAGGTGATTATAGATTGCGCTGAGGTTGACATAGGAATTGATGAGGGAATGGCCGTCGCCCATTTGTTTGTAGAGGCGGACGCATTCAACGTAGAGCTCTTTTGCTTTTTGGGGCTGTTTGGTATCCTGTGTATAGACCGCAGCCAGGTCGGTGAGGAGCTCGGTCTGTCTTTCTATGTCGTTCATTTTGCGGGCGCCCCCCAGGGCCTCATAGTAGTAATTCAGGGCCTGGCTGTAGTCGCCCTTGCTTTCATAGTAGAAACCATATAGGCGCAGGGACATGACTTGTGCTTTGGGCCATTGGCTGCTAGTGCCTTTGATGTAGTCTGCGTAATACTTGATGGAATCGATCTTGTTTTCGGGGAGGCGCATCGATCGGTAGTACGTGAATTCCAGTGCAGCAGTATCTGTCTGTGCAAAGAGGGCCGAATTTATCAGCAGGAGTAGGAATAAGAAAGATAGCCGATTCACGTAATGGTTTCGTTCATTTACATGTTAATCCTTCTGTGGTGGAGGTCGGCCCGGTCTCTGGTTTTAGTCTGTCAGGTTGTTGCGTAAGGCGAATTTAACGAGTCCTACGGTATTATTCACGCCCAATTTTGCGATGAGGTTTTTTCGGTGGGTTTCGACGGTGCTGACGCTCAGGAAAAGGCGTTCGGCGATTTCGGCATTGCTATATTCCTTGCAGATCAGACGGAGCACTTCCAGCTCTCGGCGGGAGAGGATTTCGTCAATTTGCTTATCCTCAATGGTCACGGTGTTGCGGAAGTCTTCGTCGCGGTCGCCGATGTGGATGTCTTTACTGAAGTAGCTGCCTCCGTCCTGGACGGCGCGGATGGCGGTGAGGAGCTCTTCGAGGGAGGCGTTTTTAAGAATATAGCCCTGGATGTTGTATTTAGATAGCTTGTGTACGTAGCGAGTTCCACGAAGCAAGGTGAGATAGATAATACGCAGCTCGGGGCGTGCGGCTCTGATCTGCTGCAGGATTTCTTCTTCGCCCAGGTCGGGGAGATAGACATCCAGCAGCAATACGTCAGCCTGCAGGGTCGGCACCTGACCCAGGAGTTCTTTTCCCGATGTTGCGGTACCAATAACTTCAATGCCCTCTTGTTTGCTTAGTAACAGGGCCAGTCCTTCTAAGTAGATCTCATGATCATCGGTAATAAAAACTCGAATCATGTTAGTTTAGTAGATTCCGTAAGTATTTCAACTACAAAGCAAGTTAAAACTATTTATGATATGAGTAAACAAAAAGGCTCCTAAAAGGGAGCCTTTCCCGAAAATGAGTGACTTTAGGGGGTTTTAGCGGATACTAATTAAGATTTTCGATAATACCAGCAATACCCTGTCCTCCGCCCACGCAAGCGGTGACGATTCCATATTTTTTGTTCAATCGCTTCATATCGCTCACCAATTGAACGGTGAGCTTACAGCCGGTGCAGCCGAGCGGGTGACCGAGGGCGATGGCTCCGCCGTTGATATTGACGATTTCGGGATTGATTTCGAGCTTGCGGATTACGGCCAGGGCCTGGGAGGCGAAGGCTTCGTTGAGCTCGACGAGGTCGATCTGGCTTAAATTCATTCCGGCTTGTTTCAGGGCTTTCGGGACGGCTTCGACCGGTCCGATGCCCATGATGCGGGGGTGGACGCCGGCGCTGGCGCAGGCCACGAGGCGGGCGATGGGTTTCAGGCCGAGGTCTTTCATCATCTTTTCGCCCATGACGATGACGAAGGCGGCGCCGTCGCTGGTCTGGGACGAGTTGCCGGCCGTGATACAGCCGCCTGCGGCGAAGACGGGCTTGAGCTTTGCCAGGGCTTCGAGCGAGGTATCGGCGCGGGGGCCTTCGTCGGTGTCGACGGTAAAGCTGCGTTTCTGGCGTTTGCCTTTCTCGTCGACGTAGATTTCTTCGAGGGTGAGGGGCAGGATGCCGGATTTGAAGTAGCCGTTTTGGATAGCGACGATCGCTTTCTGGTGGGACTGGTAGGAAAACATATCCTGGTCTTCGCGGCTGACATTATATTCTTTGGCGACGGCTTCGGCGGTGAGGCCCATATTTAAATAATAGTCCGGTTCCTGGGAGGCGATGGAGTAAGCCGGGACGGTCTTCCATCCGGCCTGGGGGACCATGGTCATGCTTTCGGTGCCGCCGGCGATGATACAGTCGGCCATGCCGCTGCGGATTTTGGCGGTAGCCATGGCGATGGTTTCGAGGCCGCTGGCGCAGTAGCGGTTCACTGTGACGCCGGGGGCGTGGATGCCGACGGCGCGGGCGGCGATGATGCGGCCGACCTGGAGGCCTTGTTCGGCTTCGGGGACGGCGTTGCCGACGATGACGTCGTCGACTCGTTGGGGTTCGAGCTGGGGGACGGAGGCGAGGAGGCCTTTGATGACGTCGATGGCCATATCGTCGGGGCGGTGGAAGCGGAATTTACCGCGTTTTGACTTACCGACGGCGGTACGATAGCCGGCGATTATATATGCTTCTTGCATAGGAGATATTTTAGTTGTTTATGCAACTGGTTGTATAAAGATAATAAAAACGGCTGAATATTTTGGGATGTATCTTCGCGGCGATATGTATAAGATACTGCGTACGATATTGTTCTTTTTCCCCGCGGAGGGGGTGCATCATTTTTCGATGAAGGTGCTGAAGGGGATGTGCCGGGTCGGGGTTTTGCGCCGGCTGGTAGATTGGGCTTGCCGGCCGGATGAGGGGAATTTGGAGCGGGAGGTGCTGGGGCTGCGGTTTGGGAATCCGGTGGGACTCGGGGCGGGTTTTGATAAGAATGCGTTGTATCTGCGGGAATTGGAGGCGTTAGGATTTGGATTTGTGGAGATAGGGACGGTGACGCCGAAGCCGCAGGATGGAAATGAGCAACCGAGGTTGTTCAGGCTGCCGCAGGACCAGGGGTTAATCAATCGGATGGGTTTTAATAATGAGGGGGTAGGTGTGATTGCTTTGCGGCTGAAGGCCTGGAGAGAGTCGCGTGGGGGCGCGGGAGGATTGATTGTGGGCGGGAATATCGGGAAGAATAAGGTGACGCCGAATGAGGATGCGTGGAAGGACTATGAG
>JAFDYG010000523.1 GCA_018267545.1 Bacteroidota bacterium | reverse complement strand
GATGCGGTAGGAGCCTTTGGCGGCCCACCACCATTTTTCGTTGCTAGAGTTGATTCTCAGGCCGGAGCCGATGAGACCGTTGTTGCTTTGGTATTCCTGGAGTACTCGGCCGTGGAGGCGTCCGTCTTTTTCGGTGGGGAGGTAGGGGAACAGGCTTACGACGCCGCCGAGGGCGTCGGAGCCGTAGAGGAGGCTGGCGGGGCCTTTGATCACTTCCGCCCGTTCGATGCCGTATGCGTCGACTTCGATGCCGTGCTCGTCGCCCCACTGCTGTCCTTCCTGGCGGATGCCGTCATAGAGGGTGAGGACGCGGTTGTAGCCGAGGCCGCGGATAAAGGGTTTGGAGATGTTGGGGCCGGTTTTGACGGCGTTGAGGCCGGGGACGTGGGCGACGAGGGCGTCGACGATATTGGGTTCGATTGTTTTGATGAGTTTTTTGCTGGAGACGGCGACGATGGCGATGGGGGTTTCGCGCAGGAGGACGGCGCCGCGGACGCCGGTGATGGTTACGGCGCTTAAGGAATCGATGCGGGTGAGGGCGGTGTCAGCGCTTTGCGCTATGGCTTGTTGGGCTGCGCACAGTATGAGTAAGAGGTATATGATGTTCTTCATTAGAATAACAAAATAAGTAAAGTTAGGCTAGTCTAACAAATTTATTTTGTACATTTGTTTTATGCTATCACAAACAGAAGAGAATTACTTGAAAAGTTTGTTTCATTTGGGAGATGAGGCGGGGACGAATGAGCTGGCCGTTTTTTTGGGGGTCAAGCCGGCGTCGGTCAACGACATGTTGAAGAAATTGAAGGAGAAGAAGCTGGTGAATTATGAGAAGTATGGGAAGATCTCGTTGACGGGGGAGGGGCGGAAGAAGGCGATCGAGATTGTCCGGAAGCACCGCCTTTGGGAGACTTTTTTGTATGAGAAGTTTGCCTTTACCTGGGATGAGGTGCATGAGGTGGCGGAGCAATTGGAGCATATACAGAGCGCCAAGCTGGTCGACAAGCTGGATGAGTTTTTGAATTTTCCGGCGTATGACCCGCATGGGGATGTCATTCCGAATGCGAAGGGGGAGATGCCGGAGGTGCATAAGAAGACATTATTCGAGGAGGAGGTGGGGCATAATTGTACGATGGTGGCGGTGAAGGATAATTCGGCGCCGTTTCTTCAGTATGTGACGCAGGTGGGGTTGAGCATCAACAATAAGATCAAGGTATTGGCGCGGCATGATTATGACCAGCAGATGGAGATCGAGGTGAATGGGAAGGTTTCGAGCATTAGTCCGCGGTTTGCGAAGAATATCGTGATTGTTTGTAATGATTGTGCGAAAAAGAAGAAGGCGGGGAAGGGGCGCAATAATTGATGTTGTATGGGAAAAGCATACAACTATGGATAGCATCAACAAACAGCAGCCGGAACAGAATCATGCCGATTTATATGACCAGGAGGCATTGGAAAAGCTAAGGGAGCTTTGCGAAAAGAAGACGTGTTTTTTTTGTACGGAGATCGGGACGGGGGAGCCTTTCAAGACGAGGCCGATGTCGGTGCAGAAGATAGATGAGCAGGGGCATCTTTGGTGTCTCAGCGCCTCGGACAGTCATAAAAATCAGGAAATCATGGAGGACCCGGCGGTGCAGCTGCTCTTTCAGGGGTCGGCGCATTCGGATTTCGTCATGCTTTCGGGTTATGCGCAGGTGAGTAAGGATAAGGCTGTTATAAAGGAATTATGGGAGCCGATCATGAAGGTTTGGTTTACGGAAGGGGTGGATGACCCGCGGATTTCTGTGATAGAGGTGACGGTGTATGAGGGTTATTATTGGGATACGAAGCATGGGGGTTTTGTTGCGTTTGTTAAACAGCTGGCAGGTGCGGCGATGGGGAAGACGCTGGATGATTCGATAGAGGGCAAGATTAAATTGTAGAGTGGGGGATGCCCGGTTTGCGGCGGGGTTTAGGAGTTGTTGGAGGAGGAGGCGGGCTGGGTAGGCGTGATCGGTACGCCGGGTTCGCCGATGCGGTCGCCTTTTTCGGAGGGGTGACCGGGGGGCGATAGCGTAATGGCTCCGGGGCCTGCGGGGCGGTCTTCTCTTTCGATGATGGCGCGGTTGATGGGGAAGCAGTCGGGGTAGTTTTGCTGTACCCATTTTATGAGGCCTTCGCGGATATCGCAGCGGAGGTCGAAGGCGTTGCCGGAGCTGCTGGCGCTCATGAGTGCGCGGACTTCGATGGTCTTTTCGGAGGCGTTGGTTACCTGGAGAACTTTGACCCGCTTATCCCAGAGAGGGTTGCTTTCGAGCAAGCGGGTGAACTCTTCGCGCATGGGGTCGAGAGGGATGGTATAATCCAAATAGAGGAATACTGTCCCCAATATGTCTGCCGTTGTCCTTGTCCAGTTCTGGAACGGTTTCTCCACAAAATAATTGATAGGTAGGATCAGGCGGCGCTGGTCCCAGATATTTACTACGACATACGTTAGGGTGATTTCTTCTACGCGGCCCCATTCGCCTTCTACGACCAGGACGTCGTCGATGCGCAGGGGTTGGGTGAAGGCGATTTGGAAGCCGGCCAGGAGGTTGCCGAGGGATTTTTGGGCGGCGAAGCCGATGATGATACCGCCGACGCCGACGCCGGTGAGCAGGCCGGTGCCGAGCTTGCGCAGGTTATTGAAGCTGAGCAGGATGATGCAGGCGGTGAGGATGATGATGAGGCTGATGGCGAGGCGGCGGATGAATTGGAGCTGGGTGCGGATTTTACGTTCCTTGAGGTTGTCGGCTTTTTTGATGTCGTAGTGATGATAGACGTAGTCCTCGAAGACTTTTATGACGCCGATGAGGACGTTGGCGAAGGCGATGGCGAGGAGGATTTCGACTATTTTATTGATAGCGTGGTAGACGTTGGTTCTCATGCGCATGGCGGGCATGAGGAAATTGAGGGCGAGCAGGGGGAGGAAGCCGGTAAAGGGTTTGCTCAGGCGGGATAGTATGGAGCGGGTCAGGGAGAAGGACGGGCGGCCGTCTTTGGGTTTTTTCTTGAGAAGAAGGCTTAGGATGAATTTTAGAATTAGGCCGAGGACGAGGGCGAGGGCGGCGAGGAGGCCGTCCCATAGAAGGTCTGGAATGTTTTCGAATTGGTCGGGCATGCTGGTGTGCTTGGCGTTCAGCCGTAAGTTACAAGGTTTGGGCCAGATTGAGGCATACCCCCATTTTGGGGTAGAATGTGGATTTTAAGGAGGGCTGGCATATGTTTTTAGGTGAGATGACTGTGCGATAGAGGTTTAGGTTAATGGATGCCATCCCGGTTCCCCGGGATGGCTTTTTTCTGTGGTGGTGGTGGGTTCGGAGGGTGTGTTGTGGTTGGTATCGCGACTCTTTAGTTTAGCATATAATATCGAGTGTCGTTTGAAGTGGTATTTCTGGGGTTTGCCCAGGAGGAAGCCGACGGCTTTGAAGCCGGGAAGGGTATCGAAGATGATTTTGCAGATGGCGGTTACCGGTAGGGCGAGGATGAGGCCGGATAGTCCCCAGAGCTTGCCGAAGAGTAATAGTGAAAAGATGGCGACCAGTGGGTTGATGCTGACTTTTGAGCCCACGACGTAGGGGGTGATCACGTTGCCTTCGAGGATGTGGACGAAGAGGAAGACGAAGAGCACACCGGCGGCGTACCAGTAGGAGTCTTTGGTGATCAGGGCGACGATGATGGGCAGGGCGGCGCCGATAAGGATGCCGATATAGGGAATGATGACAAGGAGGCCACCGAGGAAGCCGAAGAAGAGGGGCGACTCGATGCCGAGGGCCCAGAGGCCTACGGAGTTGAGGCATCCGATGATGCAAATGACTTTTAGCAGGCCCAGGAGATAGTTCTGGATGACTGCGTAGATTTTGTGGAGGGTCTCGTCGATGAGAGATTTATCGGAGGAAGCGAAAGTCTTGTAGAAAAATTCGAGGAAGAAGACCCGCAGATATAATAAAAAGAAGCTGAAGAGCAGGACCAGGACGAAGGTGGAAAGCAGGGCCGTTGTATAGGTCATGCCGGAAGAAAAGTACGCGCCGCTGCTGTCCATGAGCTTATTTAGCTGTGCGTGGACGTGGTCGGCCTGGGTAGATTTCTCGATGTGGAAGCGTTGGGCGACGAAGGTTTCGGCCCGGTCGATCAGCGCCGAGATACGGGTGATGAATTGGGGCCCTTGTTCGACGAGATGCATGAGCTGCATGATGACGACGCCGAGGAAGAGGGCGAGCAGGACGCCTGCGGTCAATATTGAAACGAAGGCGGCTATTCCTTTGTGGCAGCCCCATCTTTCCAGACGGATACAGATGGGGAAGAGCATTGCCGAAAAGATAATCGAGAACAGCAAGGGTACGATGACGTCGGCTGCCCAGGACAGGATGACGAAGCAGATCACCAGGATAATCAGGATCGCGGCGCTGCGGACTGGGGAGGCGAACTTTAGTTGATTCATAAGTGGACGATAGTGTACGATTTTTAAAAAAATAGCCGGTCAGGTGACCGGCCTTTCGAACCTGTTGTTCACAGGCTCTTACCCCGAAACATAGCCGGTCAGGCTCTCCTGATGATCCCGAGGATCAGGGAGATTACAGCCAATACGATGAGTATATGAATCAATCCGCCGACACTGTATACAAACGCACCCAGGAGCCAGCCGATAATCAGAATCACTGCTATTAAATACAATAATCCGCTCATAAAATAATTTTTAGTAAGTAAGGAATTTGGTTGTCTATCCCTACTATTGAAAAAAACCTGCCAGTTTTTTTTGAGCGTATTTTGGTGCTTTCAGGCGTTCAAATTGGGGAGGAAAATCTACATTTGAACCGGGTTGTGGGGGTGAATTTGGCATGGTCTTACTATTATTATGCTTATGGAGAAGAAGAAATTTAAATTATCGTCCGTTTGGAAGGCCGTCAAGAGGGCGGCGATCGATTTCAATAATGATAATGGGTTTAAGCTGGCCGCTTCGTTGTCCTATTCCATGATCTTTGCGATGGGTCCGATGGTCATATTGGTCATCTCGCTGGTTGGGATTTTTTGGGGCGAGGAGGCGGTGCAGGGGAGGGTTTATGAGCAGATTCGGGGGCTGGTAGGGAGCAATGCCGCTTTGCAGATCCAGGAGATTATCAAGTATACGCAGCAGACCAGGCATACAATGGCTGGGGCGATCATCGCGGGTATCGTGCTGGTCGTGGGCGCGACGGGGGTGTTTACGGAGATACAGAGTTCCATCAATTATATGTGGTCGATACAGTCGAAGCCGAAGAAGGGGTGGTTAAAGCTGATCTTTAACCGGCTTATTTCGTTTTCGTTGATTATCGGGTTTGGGTTTATCTCGATGGTTTCGTTATTGGTGAACTCGCTAATGGATTTGTTGAGTGATTGGCTGCAACATTATTTCTCGCATTTTACCGTTTATTTTTTCTACTGGGTGAATTTGGGGTTGACGCTGGCGGCGATTGTGCTGTTGTTTATGATTGTTTTTAGAGTTTTGCCGGATGCGACGATTCGGTGGAAGGATGCGTTTATCGGGTCGGTTTTTACGGGGTTGTTTTTTATGTTGGGGAAGGCGTTGATCGGGCTTTACCTGGGGCATTCGAGTATTGGGTTGATGTATGGGGCGGCGGCGTCGATCGTTATTATTTTGACCTGGGTATACTATTCCTCTATTATACTTTATTTTGGCGCGGAGTTTACCAAGGCGTATGCTTTGGAGAATGGGCATGGGATACGGCCGTCGGACACGGCCGTGTTTATATTGAAGAGGGAGTCGCGGGAGCTGACGGAGTATTAGCCGCGGGCTCGGGCTCTTCGCGGGTGCTGGATGCGGCTAGCTGGCGGGCGGCTTCTGGCGGTGGTTAACTGGCTTTTTTTCCTTTGCTCAGGCTGGCTTTTAGCTGTGACATGAGGTCTTTGCCCGGGGAATGGACAACGCGCAGGGCGGGCTTGGCGGGTTTCTTTCCTTTTGCTTTGGCCTTGATGATTTTTAGGAGTTCATCTGTATAGGTATCCTTGTAGTTGGCGATATCGAATGGGCCGGAGAGCTGTTTGATCAGCTCCAGGGCCATTTTCATTTCGGCCGGTTTGGTCGTCGCTTTGGGTGCGGTGATCTCGTCGATGGGGCGGATTTCCTGGGCCCAGCGGATGCGGCAGAGGACGAGGATGTCTTCCATGGGTTTGATCAGGCAGAGGCCTTCTTTGTTGCGCATGACGAAGCTGCCGAAGCCAACTTTCCCCGTTTTGTGGAGTGCGTCCCTCAAAAGTGCGTAGGCGCGGGCGCCGGATTTCTCGGGTTCGAGGTAGTATGGGGTTTCATAATAGATGCTGTCGATTTCGGTTTCGTTGACGAATTCGTTGATGCTGATTGTTTTTGTCTTTTCCGGGCTGGCTTTTTCGAAGTCTTCGTCGGTGAGGACGACGTATTGGTCGTTTAGTTTGTAGCCTTTGATGATATTCTCCCAGGCGACTTCTTTTCCGGTGTTTTCGTTTACGCGTTTGAAGTGGATGTTTGCGTGGTCTTTTTTGTCGAGCATGTCGAGGTCTAAAGTGCTGTCCTGGACTGCGCTGTACATTTTAATCGGGATGTTTACCAGGCCGAAGCCGATGGCCCCTGTCCATATCGATCTCATATAGTTGTTTTTATGTAGTGATTGTAAACGCCGTGCCAGGGTGGGCACGACAATTGAATTATGAAAATTTAACTAAATAATCTGTTATGAAAAAACATCAAAGCGTACGAAAACTAGTCTTCGCAGTCGGGATTGCGCTGCTGTCTGTAACAGCGGTAAGTGCACAGGAACAACAAACCACCACGGAAAGTGGCCTCAAGGCAAAGTTCGGTATAAAAGGCGGACTTAACCTGACCAATCTTTATGTCAACGATGTATCGGATGAACATATGAAGGCGGGGTTCAATGCGGGCGTTTTTGCCAAGCTGCCTGTAACCAAGGGTTTTTCGATACAGCCTGAGCTTCTTTATAGTTTGAAGGGGGCCAAGGAGGATTACAACAACTTCATCCAGGGAAGCGGGGAATACCGGTTTAACCTGGGTTATGTGGAATTGCCGGTGCTGGCTGTGGTCAATCTGGCTCCTAACTTCAATCTTCACCTGGGTGGATATGCCGCTTACCTGGTTAATGCGAACATCAAGAATGTGAATGGTAATGGGAATATCGAGGGTGCGTCGGATTTGAATACCGATAATTTTAATCGCTGGGATTTTGGTCTGGTGGGAGGTCTTGGTTTCGACATCGAGAATTTTACGCTGGGTGCGAGGTATAATTATGGGCTTTCGCACATTGGGAAATCGGGGAATTTGTCCGGTGAGCTGACGAAGGATTCGAAGAATGCGGGGATATCGATTTATGCAGGGTTTGGGTTCTGATAAGAATGAGCCACAAAAGAAAAATCCCCGCCAAATGGCGGGGATTTTTGTTGAAATGAGTTAGGTTTATTTTAGAGTCTTTTTTATCTTTTTGACGAAGGCTTCAGTGGTATTGGTTAAAACCGCAATTTTATTTATTGTAAAGTCAGTTTTGAGTAAAAGGTTCTTTACAATAGATGTATTTTGCCGCTCTATTCCCTTCTTTTCTCCACGTCTGTAGAGAATGTCATTTTCTTCGGTTATAAAATTTGCGATGCTATCCATGATTTCTAAATTGTCTAGGGCTAAATTACGCAATTGTGCCAATATTCGCAACTGCTGCATATGTTTGAGCTTGGAAAAGTTTCCCTTCGAAGTAGTAATAACTTGGTGTACAATATTTTCTATTGTCCGTTTAGGGTTTTCTTCACCAAAGTCGGCAAGAATAGCCAGCATTTTTTCCTCGGGATTGTCGGAGCGAAGTAATAGATGGTAATCGACAGTCGAGAGGGCTAGCAGCTGATATTTAAAATTCATTGGTTCGGAATGGATATAAGCTGTCATTGCAGGGACACCAGCGCCAATGTAAATGACGCATTGCCGGACGGGAAGTTCATATTTTCTCAAGAGCATGATATAATATTCCGCCATACGGAATACCATTTTGGGCTCGTCTTTTACCTGGAATTCAATGTGCAGTATAAATGTTTTTCCCTCTTTATCTGTCATCTTTTTCAGCACATCGGGCTTACGTTCTTTGGTATGTTGTATGTCGTCCGGCAGCTCTTCTGTATGTACGGCATGAATATTCAAAAGGTTTCTGATCAATCCGGGCAGGGCCGCCTCTATATTTTCCCGGAGGATTTTGTCATATTGATTGACTTGCCGGTTATGCCTTTTGACTTTTTGGCCGCTGGATTTTGCTTTTGCCATATTTGCGCAGGCTGTTTATTCAACAGCGAAAGTAATGGCTTTATTTCTGGAGGAGGGTTGTAAAATTATAGAGGCCGGCTCTTGGGGGAGCCGGCCTCTTTTTATTAGGGAGACAGATGGTGTTTAGTTCCAAAGGCCGCGGACTTGTGCGACGGGGATATTCATCAATTCCCTGTACTTTGCTACTGTTCGGCGAGCGATCGAATAGCCTCTTTCTGCCAGGATGGTAACGAGCTGGCGGTCGGTGTAGGGCGTTTTTTTGTTTTCGGTTTGGATGACTTCGCCGATGATGTTTTGGATGACTTTATTGCTGATGTTGTTGCCTTCCTGGTTGACGATGCCTTCGGTAAAGAGGTCTTTGAGGAGAACGGTTCCGAAGGGGGTTTCGGCGTATTTGTTACAGGTGAGGCGGGAGACGGTGGAGATGTCGACCTTGACCTTGTCGGCGATGTCTTTTAGCTTCATGGGCTTTAGCATCAGGATGTCTCCGTATTTGAAGTAGTCGTATTGCATGTCCATGATGGCCTGCATGATCTTGAGCATGTTGGACTCGCGTTGCTGGATGGCGTTGATGAACCATTGAGCGGACGAGAGCTTGCTGCGGAGGTATTGTTTGGTCGACTTGTCTGCGGTGGCGTTTTGGGCTGTTTGCTGCACCATTTCCATCCAGGACTGGCTGATGTGGAGGTTGGAGCTGCGCTGGCGGTAGAGGGCGAGCTCGAGGGTGTCGCCTTCGTCAATGACAATAAAGTCCGGTAGGATGGAGGGGTTAGCCTGCATGGCGCTTGTCTCGGGATTGAAAGGCCTTGTGCTCAGGTGTGCGAGGAGCTCGAGGACGATGCGAATTTCGTCTTCATCGAGGCCCAGCTGTTTACGAAGCTTGTCCAGGTTGCAGCTGCGCAGGTCGTGGAAATGATTTTCGAGCAGGTTTACGGCGGTGCGGACGTCGGGGCGTTTGGTGTTCATTTTCTTTAGCTGAAGCAGCATGTATTCTTGTACGTTGCGGCAGCCGGCGCCGAGCGGTTCGAGGTCGCGGATTATTCTCAGGGCGTCTTCTAGCTCTTCGACCTCGATCCAGACTTTTTGCTTGAAGGAGATTTCCGAGGCGAGCTCGTCGAGGTCTTGTTCGAGGAAGCCGTTTTCGTTGATGGAGTCGATGAGGAAGTCATAGAGAAAGTGCTTGTCTTCGGGCACGTCGAGGAAGCGGCATTGCTTCTTTAGCTCTTCGCGGAAGTCGGGGACTTCGGCGATGGGCTTTTCGGGGACTTTCTCGGTGTTGATATAGTTATTATACTCCGTTTTGTAGTCGGGGATATCGTCGTAGCCGTATTCTTCCCAGTTTTGAAAATCCTGGACGGAATCCTTGGAGAATTTGTCCCCCAAGGCGTCGTCGCCGGAGGAGAGTTCTTCCAGCGCGGGATTTTCACTCAGCTCGTCCTGGATCCGTTGCTCTAGTTCGAGCGTATTCAAATGAAAGAGGTTCAGCAGCTCGATCTGTTGAGGTAGGATGGTGTGCTGCTGCTTTTGTGTTTGGACTTGATTCAGCATAATACCCGGTTTTGTGGGTGATACGACAAATCAGGGACCAGAAAGTAATAGCTTGTGTGCAAGCGGGGAAGCGTCCTATCGGGGCTGCGCGTGTAGAAAAAAGGTTACGTTTCTGGGGAAAAAAGCGAACAAAGACCCTGAAAGACAATGAATTCCCGGGCCCGGGAGGGGTAGGTGCACAATATGGTCTGTATTTTGTCAGGTGTAGGTAATACACTACCTTAAATATTACTAAGAACTCCTATCTTTTCTATGCGCACAAACCAATCCGAGAATCCGCCTCGCAGATCGCTGCCCCGCCGGTTGGTGCGTATTGCGTTGAGGACTTTGCTGACCATTTTCGTCATTCTGCTGATTGTTTTGCTCCTGATCCAGACTCCTTTCGTCCAGAATTATGCCCGGGCGAAGGCGGAGACGTATCTGTCCCGGAAGCTGAATACGGCGGTTCGGATTGGGGGGCTGCGGATTAATTTTCTGCATTCGGTGACGTTGAAGGGGGTCTATGTGGAGGACCGGAAGAAAGACACGCTGCTTTCTGCGGGACTCATCGATGTCAATTTATATGTGCTGGGGCTGCTCCATAATAGTCTCGATATCAAGCGGGTGGAGCTGGGGGATCTGACGGTTAAGATCAAGCGGGAGCTGCCGGATACGGCTTTCAATTTTCAGTTTATCGTGGATGCGTTTATCGGGGCTCCTTCTTCGAAGAAGCCGGATACGGCGAAGTCGGAGCCGATGAAGATGGCGCTGCATGATCTTGTTTTGAATAAGATACGGATGGTATATAAGGATACGGTGACGGGGAATGATGTGGAGGTATTTGTCGGGCATAATGAGACGAAGATGGATGAGCTGGACCCGACGAATGGAAAGTATGGGGTGCCGTCGGTGGTGTTGCGGGGAGTGAGGGGAAGGGTGTATCAGGGGAAGCCGCTGGCGGCTGCAGGGGCGGATACATTGGCTGGGGGTGGGAGTCCTTTGCAGCTGAGGCTGGGGAATGTGGATATTAAAGAGAGCTCGATCGATTATAAGAATACGGCGACGAGGTTGTCGACGGCTGTGCAGCTGGGGTCTTTGACGGCGGCTGTTCAGCGGGTAGATTTGGATAAAATGATTTTTGGGTTGAAGGAGGCGAAGATCGACAGCTCGTCGGTTAGGTTCGACAATGATAGTCTGCCTCATCAGAAGAAGGGGATGGACTATGCGCATATGAATTTGAAGGGGTTGACGCTGTATGCGGACGGGGTGACCTATAGCCCGGATTCGATCAGCGGGCATATCAGCCGGGGGGAGTTTGTCGAGAAGTCGGGTTTTCAGCTGAATAAGCTACAGGCGGCATTTTTCTATTCCGATCACCGGGCCTGGGTCAGGGATTTGGTTTTGGCTACTCCGGGGACGTTGCTGCGGCGTTCTGCCTCGATCGAGTACGCCTCGCTGGCGAATATGATGAAGGACCCGGCGCACACGAAGATCGATGTAGACCTGGCGGATAGCCGGGTGCAGGTAAAGGACATTTTGCTTTTTGCGCCATTTCTGGCGAGTCAGCCGGCGCTGAGCCGTCCGGGTGAGGTGTGGCAGGTAACGGCGAGGGTGAAGGGGAACCTGGACGTGATGGATATTTCGACGCTGCGGGTTAGCGGGATTCGTGATCTTCGGCTGGATATGGTGGGGCGTCTTTCGCATCCGATGGATACGAAGCGGTTTCAGGCGGATGTTAAGCTGCGTAATCTGTCGGGGAGCCGGGATGCGCTGCTGGCGCTGCTGCCGAAGGGCGTGGTGCCGGACAATATCGCTATTCCGGAGCGTTTCGATTTGCATGGACAGCTGGCGGGAAGTATGGATGCAATGAAGTCGGACCTGGTGATCAATACTTCTTCGGGAACGGTGAAGGTGAAGGGGTGGGCGAAGAATTTCCGGTCGACGAATGCGGCGACTTATGACCTGATGATACAGACGGTGGCGTTGAACCTGGGGGCGATTATGAAAGATAGTGCACAGTATGGGCTGGTTACGTCGACTTTTACGGCGAAGGGGCAGGGACTGGATTATCATACTGCTAATGCTACGTTTAGCGGAAGGGTTCAGTCGGCTACTTATAAAAAATACACTTACCAGGACTTTGCGATAGATGGGTCGCTGGCTAATCAGCATGCGGAGTTAAAGTCTTCCATCAACAATACGGCGGTGCACTTCGAATTACAGGCTTCGGCCGAGCTGGCGGAGAAGTTTCCTGCGCTGAAGCTGGACTGGCAGATCGATACGCTGGACCTGCATGCGTTGCACCTGATGACGGATACGATTCAGTTCAAGGGGCATATCAATGCAGATTTTGCCAGCACGAATCCGGATTCGCTACAGGGTACGTTAAAGCTTTTTGGGGTGGACCTGGTGCAGGGGACTCAGCGTATCGCGACCGATAGTTTGTCGCTTGCCGCTAGCCGGGAGGGTGATATACAGAATATACAGTTTCGGTCGGAGATGGCCGATATCGACTGGAAGGGGCGTTATAAGCTGACGGAGACGGGAACGGCATTGGAGCACGTGGTCAATCAATATTATCGCATCAATGGCTTTAAGGATACGGTGTTTACGGCGCAGGACTGGACGATGGATGTGCATTTGCGCCCGTCACCGCTGGTCCTGGCGTTTATGCCTTCTTTGAAGGGGACGGATACGCTGGGGGGACGCATCGTCTTCAACAGCGATCAGAACGATCTGCATATGGGTCTGTCGACGCCGCGGATTGTCATGGGAGGGATGCGTTTCCATAATGTCGGTGTGCAGGCGGCTACTGCCAGCGGACAATTGAATTATGGGGTGTCGATGACGGATGGGAATGGAAGTGGGATCGAGCTGTACAAGACTTCGGTTTCCGGTTTTCTGCGGGATAATCATCTAACGACGACGTTATTGTTGGCGGATCGCCGTGGGAAGGACCGGTACCGGCTGGCGGGTCAGCTGGATAAATTGCAAGATGGGTTGAAGTTTGTTTTGAATCCGGATAGTTTGTTATTGAATTACGAGGCCTGGCAGGTGGACCGGGAGAATTATTTCCTGTATGATTCTGCGGGGATTGTGGTACACCGGTTTGGCATCGGGTATAAGGGGGATTCGTTGTCGGTCAATAGTGAGCCGGCGCAGCCCAATGCGCCGATCACGGTCAGCTTTTCCAATTTCAAGCTGGGGACGCTGACGCGGTTGGCGAACCAGGATTCGATCCTGGTGGATGGGACGTTGAATGGCAAGGCGGTGGTAAAGGATGTGATGACCAGCCCGGTGTTTACGTCTGATCTTGTGGTGAAGAATCTGGCGTACCGGACGGATACGGTCGGGGATATCGCCATCAAGGTCAATAATGAAAAGGCGAACGCTTTTGCCGCGGATATTGCGCTTTCGGGAAATAAAAATGACGTGAAGATTCAGGGGGAATATTTTACCGGAGAGGGGAGGATGGATTTGAAGGTATTGCTGAATCAGCTGAACCTGGCGAGTTTGAATGGAGTGGCTGCGGAGCAGGTGCAACGGATGAGGGGTTTTTTGAAGGGGCAGCTGTCTTTGACGGGTACGATGGATAAGCCGTTGCTGCGGGGGAACCTGAATTTCGATTCGGCGCGGCTGACGCCGGTTATGTCGGGTGAGCCGATAGCCCTGTCGAATGACCGGATCGAGTTCGACGAGGATGGATTCAACTTCAGCAAGTTCAAGATGCAGGATTCTTCGGGCAACAAGCTGATTTTAGACGGGAACGTCTTTACGAAGGATTATAGGACCTATGGCTTCGATATGTCGCTGAATGCGGATAATTTCCGGCTGGTGAATGCGGCGCAGTCGAGCAATCAGCAATTCTATGGGACTTTGAATATCGATGCGGCGATCAATCTTCAGGGCGACCAGGAGTCGCCGAAGGTGGATGGAGACTTGAGGGTGAATAAGAAGACCGATTTTTATTTTGTCCTGCCAGGAAACAATCCTGAGGTGGTGAACCGGCTTGGAGTGGTGCGGTTTGTCAATTCGAAGGGGGATACGCTGGTCGACAGAAATGCCCAGATCTTGCAGACGAAGCAGGCGCTGAAGGGAATCGACCTGAGCATGAATATACAGACGGACAGCAGCGCCATCTTTACGATGGTGATCGACGAGCGGACGGGGGATGCGTTGAATGTGCGGGGCCGGTCGAACCTGGTCTTTGGGATGGATAAAAGCGGGAAGATGGACCTGACGGGGACCTATGAGGTGGAGAGTGGTTCGTACAATCTTTCTTTACAGGCCCTGAAGCGGAAATTCGATATTACGCGGGGGAGCACGATTACCTGGACGGGGGACCCGATGTCGGCGCAGATCGACCTAACGGCGACGTATACGGCCAATACTCCTTCCATCGACCTGGTCGCCAATCAGCTGGCGGGCCGGACGCAGACAGATATCAATAAATTCAAGCAGAAGCTGCCGTTCCTGGTCACTTTGCGGATGGAGGGGGAGCTGTTGAAACCTAAGATTACGTTCGATATTACGCTGCCTACCAATACGCTGGCGTTGTGGCCGGATGTGGACCAGCGGCTGCAGCAGATCCGGGTGCAGGAGTCGGAGCTGGACAAACAGGTGTTCGCGCTGCTGCTCTTGAATAGATTTGTCGGGGAGGATCCGCTGCAGAGTCAGGCGGGCGGTGGCTCGACGCTTGGGAATATGGCGTTTCAGAGTGCTTCGCAGATCCTGACGAACCAGCTCAATCAATTGGCGGCCAGTTTGATCAAGGGGGTGGATATCAACTTCGATTTGAACAACCAGCAGGACTTCAGCACGGGTGAGGAGCAGGACTATACGGAATTGAACGTTTCGGTTTCCAAGCGGCTTTTCAACGACCGTGTACAGGTGAGCGTGGGCAGTAACTTCGACGTGCAAAATAATGGGGCTCAACAGGGGCAGACGGCTTCGAATATTGCGGGGAACGTGGCCGTGGATTATAAGCTGACGAAGGACGGGCGGTACATGGTGCGGGCCTATCGTAAAAATCAGTATGAGGCGGTCATCGTGGGTCAGGTGGTGGAGACGGGGGTGAGCTTTATTCTGACTTTCGACTATAACAGGCTGAGGGAGTTGTTTGGAAAGACCAGGGAGGAACGGCTTCAGGAAAGGACTATCAGTAAACCGGCCAAGGGTACGGCATCAAATAAGTGATCAATCATGAATGGACTCATAAGAATCCTTTTATTGTTTTTTGTGGTGGGTTGTCTTTTCGCTTGTAATGAATCCAAGTATCTGACTGCGGGGCAGACCTTGTATACGGGGAATAAGGTAGAGGTGAAGAGCTCGGTGCCGATCAAGAAAAAGGACAAGAAGAAGATCGAGGGGGAGCTGTCGAGCATGCTGCGGCCCAATCTCAACAGTAAGTTTTTGGGGATGCGGCTCAAGCTGTGGATTTACAATATTGCGGGGACGCCGAAGAAAAATAAGGGGTTCAAGCACTGGCTGAAGACCAAGGTGGGGGAGGCTCCTGTTCTGGCTTCGCCCGGTTTGATCAAGAAAAATGCGGATGTGCTGCAGAATCACCTGGAGAACAAGGGGTGGTTTCATGATACGGTGGTGACGGATACGAAGGTAAAGGATAAGCATCTGACGGCGATCTATAATGCGGAAGTGGGGCCGAGGTATGTGATTCGGAATGTTACGTATCCGAATGATTCGGATGCGTTGGGGAAGGCGATCGACAGTCTTTGGAAGGGGTTGGGTCGCAATGGGCGAAGGAGGGGAAGGAGAAGGGAGATCGATAGCACTTCACGGCGTGTCGGGAAGGGGTCGTCCCGCAGGACTGGATTTAGCCTTCTTAAGAAGGGTGATTATTTCGACATCGATGTTATAAAGGCGGAGCGGGACCGGATCGATCAGCGGTTGAAAAACAGGGGTTTCTTTTATTTCAATCCAAACGATTTAATTGTCGATGCGGATACGACGGTGGGGGACCACCAGGTGGACATGCATCTGACGATCAAGCCGGAGACGCCGCAGGTAGGGAGGAATATATACCATATCGGGAATGTAATCGTATATGGCAATTATGATATTCGGGGGGATACGAGCATGCGGAAGGCGGTTACGACGCCGGAGGGTTATAGAATATTGGATACGACGAATTTTTTGAAGCCTTTTGTGTTGAGCAAGACGCTGGTCTTCAAGCCGGGGGATATTTATAACCGGAACGATCATAATCAATCACTGAGCAGGCTGGTCAGTCTTGGGGTTTATAAGTTCGTGAAGGCGCGGTTTCAGCCGGCTTCGGATGAGGATACGAATAGTGTGCTGAATGCCTATTATTATCTGACGCCGGGGGCGAAGAAGTCGATAAGGCTGGAGGCGTCGGGGTTGACGAGGAGTGATAATACGACGGGTACGGAGCTGTCGCTTTCGTGGCGGCATAGGAATTCGTTCCGGGAGGCGGTGTTGTTTACCGCGACGGTGTATGGTGGTTTGGAGGAGCAGTTTGGGAGTATAAAGGATTCGACGGGGAAGAATAGGAGGATTAGTACGAGGAGGGCCGGGGTGGATCTTAATTTATATTTTCCGCGGATCATTTCTCCGTTCAATCTGAATACGAGCAGCGCCTTTGTCCCGAAGACGAGGATTAATGCGGCCTATGATATCTTCGACCGGAGCTCGGAGTATACGTTGGCTTCGGCTCGTGGAAGCTTTGGGTATATCTTCAAGAATACCATCAATACGGAAAATCAACTGACCATTCTGGGGATCAACTATGTGCGTCCGACCAATATCACGCCTGAGTTTCAGAAGGGGCTGGATACGAATATTACGCTGGCAAGGAGTATCGAGAAGCAATTTATCATTGGCCCTACCTATAATTTCAACTACAATTCGCAGGCGAGGCAGAATCGGAGGATCAACAACTACTATTTCAATGGCAATGTGGATCTGTCGAATAATTTGTTCGGATTGTTGAGCGGGGCAAATGTCGATAAGGGGAAGCAGCGTACGTTATTTGGGGTTCCGCTCGCGCAATATGTCCGGTTGGAGGCGGACTTCAGGCATTACCTGAGGCTGGGTGAATTTAGCCAGCTGGTGTCCCGGGTTACAGGCGGGGTGGGATTTGCCTATGGGAATAGCAGTACGCTGCCGTTTATCAAGCAGTTTTTTGCGGGGGGGACTAATGATATTCGCGCCTTTAGGTCTCGGGCGTTGGGGCCGGGGAGCTTCTATGCGGGGAATCCGAACCAGGTGGTTTTGTTGCCGGATCAGCCGGGCGATGTGAAGCTGGAGATGAATGTGGAGTACAGAGCGAAGATTGCGGGGCTGGTTCGGGGGGCTTTGTTTATAGATGCGGGGAATATTTGGACGAGGGCGGCGGACCCGCAGCGGCCGGGGTCGCAGTTTACGGGGCATTTCCTTGACGATATTGGGGTTGGGGTGGGAGCCGGGTTGCGGTTCGACTTGAGTATTGTGGTGTTGCGGGTGGATGTGGCGGCGCCGGTGAGGTATCCGTGGTTGACGACGGGGTCGAAGTGGAGTGCGCATTCGCTGGGGGATATATCGGATATGGTGTTGAATTTGGCGATTGGGTATCCGTTTTAGGGATTTTGTGGGGTTAGGCGTTGCGAGGGTGGGGCGATTGTGTGGGGGTGTTTCGGGGCGGATTGGTGCTGGGGTTCTACAGTTTTGGAAAATTTTCTACGGGATGGCCCGCCTTGATGAGGCGGGCATATTTTTTTCAACAATATAAGTGTTAACACTTTTTCCTCAATTTTTAAATTCTTCCATATGACTGATCAGAAGAATAAGCAGCCGGGCATGCCCGATGAATCGAAGAAGTCGAATCAAGATATGGGCAAGGGCCAGCGTGATAATGATATGCCGCAGCGTTCGGGGGATAGAACGGGCGCGCGTAATGCGGAAATAGAGAATCCGGACGAACCGGATCGTAAGAAAGTGGAGCTGGATGACAATCCGGATGAAACCAGGAGGAAGATTCCGAATATGCATAAGTAGCTACGGTTCAGTGGCGACCCTGACGACTTGTCGAGGGGACCCTATTGACGATCTGTTATTAAGAGCCCGGTACTTTGTACCGGGCTTATTTAAAATACCTATGTTATGGCAAATCCATACTCAAAAATAGAAGCTAAAGACATGAAGACGCTGAGTGTGTTGAACGATCTTATCCGAATCAATATCGATCGAATCACGGCCTATGAGAAGGCTGCACATGCGGGAATGACCGGTGATTCGGAGGCCCGGGATGCTTTTTATAAGATGGCAACGGAGAGCAGGTCCTATGTGAATGATCTGCATGCGGAGGTTATACGGATGGGTGGGGCGCCGGTTACCGAGTCGACGATTACCGGGAAATTATATTTACACTGGTTGAATGGGAAGACGGATTTTAGGGGGGAGACGCTGGCGGAGCTGCTGGAAGATTGCAAGAATGGGGAGGAGGCGATGCAGGAGGTTTACAGGCATGCGTTGAGTGAGGAGGTGGCGTTGCCAAAGAACGTGCATGAGCTGGTGGAAAGGCAGCTGTGGGGGCTGGAGAGGGCGTGTGAGAAGCTGGGGAAGATGATGGGGTAATCGGCGGCGCGCGCGGTGTGCGGTTAGTGATGTTTAAAATATTGAATTTCCCGCTCGTGTTTCTGGGCTGCTTCGAGGGAATCGAAGGTGCCCAGATTTTTGCGTTTTTTAGTCTTTGGGTCGATTTTGCGGGAGTAGATGCGGTATTGACCTGTTTTCAGCTTACGTATCATAGTGGTTAATTTTAATTGATAGGACCCTGTAGAAACAGGGTCCTAGTATTATTCTTTCAGGTTTATTGACGGAGTTAAGTATTAAAAAATTATGCCAAACGCGCTTTGTGTTGAGCATCCTTGTGTATTTATTTCCTCAAGGCCACAATTTTGTACCTCCAGACGGTCTGGATGGGCTCGTTTTCCCTCTGTTTCGATTCTGGTATCGAATTTGAAAAAATACTGTTAAAATGAATCGTTATGTTGAATCAATCAGACCTGCGGTTTTTGCAGGAAAAAATACAGGATTTGAGAAATGCGCTTTTCTTCAGCCAGAATACGGCGCTATTAAGAATGGCCACTACCATCGTCTCGGTTTTGAAGGTAGACGAGCTGGGGCAGATGTGGTTCTTTGTACCCAAGCCGCAGCAGGCGCTGCATGAGTTTGACCGGGAGTTTCCGGTTCGGCTGGAGTTCTTCCGGAAGGGACGGCAGTATTTTCTGCATGTTTCGGGAAAGGCTTTTATCGTGACGGACCCGGAGGAGATCAATAGCCTGGTGTTCGAGGATATACGGGAGCAGGCTTGTAATAGCCTGGTATTGATAAAGGTGAAGATGGTGAAGGCGGATTATTTCGAGAGCTATCAGCCGGCGCATCAGTCGGGGATATCGGGGTGGTGGAGCAGCTTGAGGAATCAATTGCATACCTGGATGTATAATACGCGGCCGGGGTATAAGGTGGTGGCGTAGGGAGCGTGGTGTGGGCGAGAGGTGTGGAATTGGGGCGGTGGCATAGCATTTGAAGTCCTTAGCAGAAAATCTTCTAATTGAAAAACAGCCATTTATGAAAAACGTATTATTCAAATTTTGTGCGATTGGAGCTTTTACGGTGATGTGTGTTAGCTGTAATAATAGTGGCAGTACGGACAGTAAGGAAGCTGCGAAGGATTCGAATGAGGTGAAAATGGATTCCAGTAATGGTGGGACGACGGCTACTCCTGCTATTCCGTCGTCGGTTTCGAAGGCCGACCAGGACTTTGCCGTCAATACGGCCGATGCGGGGATGACCGAGATTCAGGCCGGGCAGCTGGCGCAGCAGAAGGGAGTTGGGAAGGATGTAAAGGAATATGGGGCTATGATGGTGAAGGACCATACGGAGGCTGCGGATAAGCTGAAGGCGATTGCGGCGTCGAAGAATATTACGCTGCCGTCGGCGGTTTCTGCAGATATGCAGAAGGCGTTGGACGATCTTCAGAAGAAAGAGGGGAAGGATTTCGACAAGGCGTATATCGACATGATGGTTTCGGACCACAAAAAGGTGATCGGTATGTTCAATGATGAGTCGAAGAATGGGTCGGACGCCGATATTAGAGCATTTGCAAATAGTACGCTTCACACTTTGCAGCATCATTTGGATGAGGCGCAGAAGTGTAAGAAGATGATGAAATAACTTGATACAACAGGACGGTTCACTGGAAGGGTCAGCGGTTGCTGACCCTTTTTATTTGTTGGGTATTAGGTTATTCGGTGCGGAGGCTTTTGACCGGGTTGGAGGTTGCGGCCTGCATGGATTTCCAGCCGACGGTGACGATGGCGATGATGACGGCCAGGGCGCCGGCGGCGAGGAAGATCCAGATGTTGATGTTTATGCGATAGGCAAAGCTTTCGAGCCAGCGGTTCATGGCGTACCAGGCGATGGGGGTGCTGATGAGGATGGCGACGATCACGGGTTTGATCAGTTCCTTCGAGATAAGCACTACGATGCCGGTGACGGAGGAGCCGAGGACTTTGCGGACGCCGATTTCCTTGGTGCGTTGTCCGACGCTAAAGGTTACGAGGCCGAAGAGGCCGAGGCAGGCGATAAAGATGGCGAGGACGGTGAAGGTCAGCAGCAAGCTGCCTTGTTTTCTCTCGACGGCGTATTGGCGGGAGAAATTTTCGTCCAGGAAGCTGTATTCGAAGCTGGAGGCGGGTTCCATCTTGTGATAAACCGCTTCTATGTGTTTGAGACCCTGGGGTATTTTGCCTTTTCCGATCCGGACGTAGACGTTGTCTTCTTCTTGTCTTACCGGGGGCATTTGGAGGACCAGTGGTTCTATTTTGTGCTGCAGCGAATACATATTGAAATCTTTTACGACGCCGATGACGGTGGCGATGGCGTTGTGACGGTCGGCGCCGATCGTAGTCTGGACGCGTTTGCCGATCGGGTCGGTCCAGCCGAGCTGGTTTGCGAGGGTTTCGTTTATGATAACGGAGCCATCCTTATCGGTGGGCTGGGCGGCGGAGAAGTTACGGCCTGCCTGAAGATGGGTCTGGAGGGTAGGGAGGAAGTCGGCGTCTACGAACAGGCGGTGGGCCAGGCGGCTGTTTGCGGATATTGCGCCGTGTTCTTCGAAGTTGAAGGCGTTTGTGTTGAGGTCATTGTTTCCGATGGGGTTGCCTGCTGTGGAGGCCGATTCGATGGATGGGTCACGAAGGAGCTCGGCCTTGAGGCTTTCGACCTTTTCGCGTGCCTGGTTTGTGTGCAGATGGAAGGAAAGGACCTGGTCTTTGTTGAAGCCAAGGTCTTTATTCTGCATGAAGTGTAATTGTAAATATAGTATCGAACTGCCTGCGATCAGGATGATGGTGATGACGAATTGGAAGGTCACCAGTGATTTCCGGAAGAAGGTGGTGGCGGACATATTGCCTTGCTGTCCTTTCAGTGCGGGTATGGTGCGGAAGCCGGAGAGGAAGAGAGCTGGATAGACGCCGCCGAGCAGGCCGATCAGGATGGTAAATGTTATGAGGATTGTCGAGGTGGTTGCTGTGCCGAATTCCCAGAGCGACAGCTCTTTTCCGGCGAGGATATTGAAGGCCGGCAGGAACAGGGAGGCCAGGAGGGTGGCGATGGCGCCGGAAATCAGTGTGAAGATGACCGATTCCATGAGGAAGAGACCGACGAGCTGTTTGCGTTCTGCGCCGATGACTTTGCGGACGCCGATTTCCTTGACGCGGATCGAGGAGCGGGCGGTGGCGAGGTTGATATAGTTGATAATGGCGATGGACAGGACCAACAGGGCTACGGCGGCAAAGAGATAGATGTAACGAATGTTGCTGTTGCGGCCGATCTCGTAGTCGTAGTTGGAATGGAGATGGATCGAGGTAATGGGCTGAAGGTCGAGCTCGTACTTGTTTACTTTTCCTACGGGTTCTTTGAGGTGGTTGTCGTAGAAGCTGGGCAGCCGGGAACGTAAGTTATTGATGTCTGCACCCGGGCGGAGCATGACGTAGGTTTGGAGATAGGAGTCTTTCCATGCATCATTGGGCAGCTCGCCCATGGAACGGAGGGCGCTGAAGCCCAGGTGGGCGTTCGTAGGGAGGTCGGCGATGACGCCGGTTACGAGGCTGGGGCCTCCGTTCTGGAAGGTGATGGTTTTATTGAGGGCAGTTTCGGGCTTGCCGAATAGTTTTTTTGCGAGTGTGTTGGTGAGGATGATGGAGTTGGGTTTGGAGAGGGCGTTGGAGGCGTCGCCGAACAGGAAGGGCGGGCGGAAGATGGTTAGGAAGGAGTTATCGGTAAAGAAGATGTCCCCTGCCGTTATCTTTTTGTCGGAGTAGAGGAGGGTGCCGCCGCCTTCGGGGTCGATGCGGGCGAACTCTTCTACTTCGGGGTAGTCTTTTTTTAGAGTGGGGCCGAAGGGAGGGGCTGTGATGGCGAGGTGGAAGCTGCCGCTGCTCCATTCTGCCGACTGGGCGACGCGGTAGATGCGGGGGGAGTTGGTCCAGAAGCGGTCGAAGGTTAGTTCGTCCGTTATGTAGAGGGCCATCAGCCAGAAGACGGCGAGGCCGACGGCGAGACCGATGATATTGATGGAGGAGTAGATTTTGTTTTTGCGCAGGCTGCGGAGAGCGATGCGGATATAGCTTTTTATCATGACCATGGGAAAGCTGATTTCGTGCCAGGAAGGTTAAATATATGAAATTCAGTTGGTTGGGGGAAATGGATTTTGTTGGGGAGTTCGGGATTGAGACAGTGGATGTGCGGTTTTGATACAGGGGGATGGGGGGTGCTCGCGGTTGAGGGCGTGCGGATGAGTATGGATGGGGATGGGGGCCTGCATGGGTTTGGACAGGTGTGCTTGTGAGGGGGGGATTGGCCATGATTGGAATGCTAGTAAATTTAGGGGGTATTTGCTAAAATGATTGGTAGTTTTGTGATATGATTAAGTGATTATTGACCCCCGAGAAATGAAACAGCCCCCCTATTTATATGAACAACTATATCTTACGCGTTACACATTTGTAAGTGAAGGCCAAAAGAGGATTCGGAAGGTCGTTGATTTTTCCTTGTTTGGTATAATTGATACCTATAATCTTGCATTTGGAGATTTGCTTCCTGATGGGTCTATAGATGATGAGGTTAATTCCAATAATGGGGACATTGTAAGAGTTTTGTCCACGGTTGTTGCTATTCTGAAGGATTTTACTGCGGCGAATTCCCGGGCGAATATTGTTTTTACCGGGAGTACCGAGGGGCGGATGAGGCTGTATACCAGAATACTTCGTACTTATTATGCAACCTTTGTCAAGGAATTTGAGATTAAGGCGATCGTTATGCAGGGGGACAATTATGTCGAAGTTGAGTTTGATAGTAGGGGGTGGGGGTATGCTGTTTTTATTATCAAGAGAAAGATGTAAATTTGGTGGATGGAGAGGGTGAAAAAGAAAAATATACGCCGTAAATCTTCTGTGGTAGTGGTTACTAAAACGCAAGTTCCTGCTAAGGAAGCCATTTTTCCTGAGAAGATTAAAAAGGTAAAGGATATCCTTACCAAGGCGAAATTTAATCCATCTTAGTGTGAAGGTGATGGGTTGATGGGGGCTAATCTTCGAAGTCCCCGGTTATTCGAATCCTTTTGGTTTTTGTTTGTTGTAGGGGGTGGCGTCCTGGAAGGCTTTTGCGAAGGCCAGGAGCTGGGCTTCGCCGAAGAGCTGGCCGATGAAGGTTATGCTGCCGGGGGTGCCGTCTTTTTTGTAGCCTACGGGAAGGGTGATGGAGGGGTGGCCGGTGAGGTTGGTGATAGCGAGCTGGTCGCCGGTTTCGGGCGGGGCGACGATGATGTCGTATTTGCTGATGAAGGGGTCGACGTGCTGCATGATGGCGGTGCGGGTGCGGCATGCGTTGACGTATTCGACTGCGGGGACGAAGCGGGCGGTGCGGAAGGTGTTGGGCCAGCGGTCACGGTTCTGCTGCACCATTTGGTCGTCCTGGTTGGTGCGGGTGAGCAGGTCGAAGGCGGCGGCGGACTCGACGCCGATGATGAGGGAGAGGATGTCGTTGCCGCGGAGGTCATCGGGAAAATCGACGGGGGTGAGCTTGGCGCCGAGCTTTTTCAGGAAGAAGAGGGCTTGTTTTTCGGGGCTGTCGTCGGGGAGGGAGTCGATATAGTTGCGGGTGTAGGCGATTTTTAGATTCGGGATGTTCGTCTTGCCGGTATAGTTGAACGGCATGGTGCGGGAGGAGGCGTCGAGGGTGTCACCTCCATGGATATACGCAAATACATAAGCGGCGTCTTCGGCGCTTCGGCAGATGGGGCCGACTTTGTCGGAGCTCCAGCAGAGGGCCATGCAGCCGGTGCGACTGACGCTGCCGAAGGTGGGGCGGAGGCCGGTAGCGCCGCAGCGCATGGAGGGGTCGACGATCGAGCCATATGTTTCGGTGCCGATGGCGAAGGGGACGAGGCCTGCGGCGGTGGCGGATGCGGAACCGGCGGAGCTGCCGCCGGAGCCTGTCGATAGTTTCCAGGGGTTGCGGGTGAGGCCGCCGAACCAGACGTCGTCCATGGCTAGTTCGCCGAGGGATAGTTTGGCGACGAGGATGGCGCCGGCGTCGGCGAGGCGTTGGGCGACGTAAGAGTTTTGCTCGATTACCTGGTCTTTATAAGGAGGGGTGCCCCAGGTGGTGTGGGTACCTTTTACGGCAAATAAATCTTTGATCCCATAGGGTATGCCCTGGAGGGGGCTTTTGATGATGCCTTTGGCGAAGCTGGCGTCGGCGCGGCGGGCTTGGGCGAGGGCGCTGTCTTCGGTGAGCTCGATGACGCAGTGGAGGATGGGGCCGAATTTTTTCAGGCGTTCCAGGAAGAAGGTGGTTAGCTCGAGGGAAGTGATTTTTTTTCTTTTTAGCAGGGAGGCGAGCTCGGGGATGGAGTAGTAGGCGAGGTCGTTTTTATTGGTGGGCAGGCTTGTTTCGGAGGGGAGGTTCCAGGCGATGGGTTTTTGTTTTGAGTCGTAGGGGGTGTTGGGGAGGAGGGGGTCGAAGTGGAGGCTGAGGGGGACGTCGTTATATAAATTATGTTGATGGAGGTATTGGTAGAGGTGGAGGTTGTTTTCGAGGCCGGGCAGGATGGAGTCGCGTTTGGCTGCGGAGAATTGGAGGTCGAAGAGTTTCTCTGCGGCGATGAGGTGGGGGAGGGTGAGGGAGTCCTGTGCGGTGGTGGTTTGGGCTGCGGCGCTTTGGGCGAGGAGGGAGGTAAGGAAGAGGACCAGGAGGGCGGTTATGAGGAGTCGCATGACGGTATTTGAGTTTTGGTCGTTGAAGTTAATGATAAAAAAATAACTGGCCGTCGGAGGACGGCCAGTTATTTATGGTTGGTGTTCGATGTGGATTAGTGGACCTTGATCGCTTTTTTCTCTTCCTGCTGAGAGACGTTGCGGATGATAACTTCGACGCGGCGGTTACACTGCCGGCCTTCGTCGGTTTTGTTGTCGCAGATGGGATTATCTTTTCCAAAGCCTCTTACGGTGATTCTCGATTTGTCTACGCCGCCGGCGATAAGGGCATTGGCTACAGATTGAGCTCTGGCCTGCGACAGGCGTTTGTTGACGGCTACGCTGCCGCGGCTATCGGTATAGCCATCGATATAGAAGTTGGAATTGGGTATTTGTTGGTTCATGACGGCTGCGGCGTTACGCAGGATGGTATCGGATTCCGGGCGGATGGTTGCTTTGCCGTAGTCGAAGAGGATGTTCTTGAAATCGGCTGTGATTTGCAGCACCACTTTTTCCACGGGACAGCCCTTGCTTGAAACGGGGCCGGGCTGATCGGGGCAGAGGTCCTGATCGTCCGGTACTCCATCGTTGTCCCGATCCGGTACGGGGCAGCCCTGGTATTTCTCGACGCCTTTGACGCTGGGGCACTTGTCATCTTTGTCCGGGATTCCATCGCCGTCGGTATCGGGGCAGCCGTGGAATTTGGGAAGGCCAGGGGTTGTTTTGCAGCTATCCTCTTCGTCATTGACGCCATCGCCGTCGGTATCGGGTATGGGACAGCCGTTATAGCGTTTCAGACCGGGAACTGTCTTACAGCTATCTTCTTCATCATTAATTCCGTCTCCGTCGGTATCGGGAATGGGGCAGCCCTGGTAGCGCTGAAGACCGGCAACGGTGGGGCATTTATCGACGTCGTCGTAGATGCCGTCCTTGTCGGTGTCGGGTTTGATTTTCTTTTTATAAGGCATGCCCAGGTGTACGCCTACGTGCAGGTCGGCCTGGCGGGAATCATGGACGAGTGCAGAGAGGACGCTACCCGAGCCGATGAAGAATGGCCCTACGCGGAAGGCTATGCCGGCGTTGAAGTGGGTAAGCTCGTTGTAGTTCAGGGGCAGCTCTACGCTGACCAGGTGATTTTCCCATCGTGGGGTCAGACTGTAGGAGTTATAATAATACAGGTTGAAGGAGCCTGTTTTTGTCGTGGTGAACTGGCCGGCCAGGTCGACTGCGAAGCCGCCGGCGATGCGGTAGTCGATATCTGCCTGGATGGTCGTGGGTAGATTGACCTTATAGGAGCTGCTTTGCGGGGTGCCGGTAAAGTAGGGGCTGGCGTCGAGGATGGATTTGTAGTCGCTGATGGATTTACCGTCGAACTGCGCCAGTTGAAAATTGGCGCCGTTGGGGATGTTGACCGTATAATTGGCGGCCTGGTTGGAGCTGCGGTCGAACTTGATTTTGCCGACGTCCATCAGGGAGGCGGCTATTCGCAGCTTGTGCTGGTCTGCCCAGCGGTCTGTGACGTACATGCTATAATCTTTTGTCGGCCGCCATTCGTATACAAATCCGATGTCGCCGCCGAAGCCGTGACCGT
>JAFDYG010000522.1 GCA_018267545.1 Bacteroidota bacterium | reverse complement strand
ATCCGCAAAAAGACCGAGCTGACGTTCTACGACCCGGCCATGGCCTCCAAAGAGCTGGTCGACGAGCTCTATGAAACCGTCAATGTCCGGATCAAGGCCGTAAAGATCATCGCACTCGCCAAGAGCGCCATCCGGAATAACCTCGGGGAAGAAGTCAGCCAGATCAAACAACCCACCTTGCTGATCTGGGGTAATAACGACGCGATCACTCCTCCCTTCGTCGGTCAGGAGTTCAACAAGCTGATCCCTAACAGCGAACTGTATTTTATCGACAAGTGCGGCCATGCCCCGATGATGGAGCGCCCCGAAGAGTTCAATACCATTTTGCTTAAATTTTTGCAAAACTTGAACGAGCCGGCAGCGGTAGCCTAATTTTTTTCGTCTATATATAGAGGGTCATCATTACCTTCATACAACAGCAGTAAATTGTTAAATAAAGAACTCATATCGGCCACTATTCCTTCCCTGCACCTGAATGATCCGGTTTCGCAGGCGCTGGATCTCATGGCGGACTTCCACGTCACCCATCTTCCCATCGTCGTGGAGGATAAGCTGGCTGGCCTGGTAAGCGAAGACGATTTGCTGAATGTCGAAAACGACGAAACCCTGCTTTCGGCGCTGCAGCCTTCCTTCTCGAAAATTGCCGCACATGCCGACGGCTTCTTCTACGAAGCCGTACAGCTGGTCAACGAGAACGGTCTCACCCTCATCCCCGTCATCGCCGGTGAGGGAGAATATACCGGAGCGATTATCGCCAACGACCTGCTCAAACAGCTCGGCCGGACTACGGGAGTCAACGACCTGGGCGGTATCATCGTGCTGGAGATGGAGAAAGTGAGCTTTTCCTTCACCGAGATCAGCAAGCTGGTGGAAACCAACGACGCACAGATCATACAGCTCAATACCTACACCGACACGCCTTCCGGGAATTTCTATATCACGCTGAGGATCAACAAAGCTGAGATTTCCGATATCGTAGCGACCTTCCAGCGGTACGAGTACCAGGTAAAATACTATTTTGGTGAAGAGTTATATGAGAACGAACTTCGTAGCAATTACGACCACCTGATGAACTACCTGAATATTTAAGGCTCGCTCCCTCTACTCTAAGCATGCTATCAGCTTTATGGTTAAAACAAAGGACCGGAAATACGTATGGATGATCCTGCCCCTCTGTCTTTTCTTTCAATCCCACGCACAAACCTGCACCATCGGAGCCATCGGCATCCAGGGCAATAAAAAAACCCGGAACTATATTATCGAACGGGAGCTGTCTTTCAAGAAAGGCGACACGCTTACGATCAGCGCATTGGTTGAAGCCTTTCGAACGGCACACGACCGCCTCATCAATACGCACCTTTTCAATGACGTGGTGATCTACGCGAAGAGCTTCACCGGTTATTCGGTCGACGTACAGATCGATGTAAAGGAGCGCTGGTACATCTTCCCCGTCCCCTATTTCAAGCCCGTCGACCGCAATTTCACCGCCTGGTCTCAGAAGCACTACAGCCTCAACCGGGTCAATTATGGCGGAAAGTTTACGCACCATAACTTCACCGGCCGCAACGACAACCTGACCGCCTGGCTGATCACCGGCTATGCGCGCCAGTTTGAGCTCTATTACAACCAGCCCTACGCGGACAAGACGCTCAAGCACGGCTTTGGCTTCGGGTTCAACTATATCGCACAAAAAGAGCTCGACGTGAGGACCGTCGGAGACCAGCAGGCATTTATCAACTCCGATACCATTCCCTATGCCGGCAAGTACCTGAGCCAGCAGTTCTCATTCTCGGCCCGTTACTTCTACCGGCCCCGGCTCAAGGTCAAACATACGGTCAATTTTACTCTGGTATCCACGTCCATCGACAGCGCCGTTACGGTCTGGAATCCGAAGTATCTGGCGAACGATCGCAGGAAGGTCGTGTATCCCCAGCTAACCTATACGCTGAACTATACCGACGTCGACTATGTGTCGTATCCGCTGAACGGGGTCATCTTCGAGACGTCCCTGATGCGCCGCGGTATCGACCGCAATATGAATCTTTGGATGCTGTCGACCCGGCTCACGCGCAGCTGGCCCCTGGCGCGAAAGCTATGGTTCGGGTTCGAAAATATCAATGTTTTGAAGGGACCGCTCAGCCAGCCTTTTTATAACCAGGGACTCATCGGCTACGGAGACATGTATATCCGGGGATTGGACCGATACGTAATCGACGGTACGGCCGGCGGGATCCTGCGCAACACCTTGTTCCGCGAATTGGTCAACTTCAATATTCCCATCCGCCGCAGCGTCTCTCACGATCATATTCCGTTCCGCATCTATGCTACGGCCTTTTCCGACTACGGATACGCCTACAACCAGGACTTCAGGACCAATTCACTGGTCAACCGGATACTATATACGGGTGGATTCGGGCTCGATCTCGTTACTTTTTATGATCTTAGTTTCAAGTTTGCATATAGCTTTAACCAGTTAGGGCAAAAGGGACTATTTTTACATATAAGAAACGATTTTTAAGAATGAAGGTAGCCATCTATAGCCGGGTCATAGATTATGAATTCAAAAATGAAGTTCAGCGTTTATTCGACGAATTGATCCGGCAAAACCTGCAACCGGTCATGTACAAGCCTTTTATGGACAAGATCGGACCGCAGTTGGTCCTGCCTTCCGGAATTACTACGTTCTGCGAATCGGCCGACCTGGACGAGTCCATCGAATTTCTTATCAGCCTCGGCGGAGACGGCACCCTGCTGGATACGGTCTCCCTGGTCCGCGACAAGAATATTCCCGTGCTCGGCATCAACTTCGGCCGGCTGGGCTTTCTGGCCAGCATCGGGAAGGAAGAGCTGACGACCGCCGTCACTGCGCTGGCCAACCGCACTTTTGTGGTGGATAAACGCTCCTTGATCCACCTCGATGCGAACCGGCCCCTTTTTGGCGATGTTCCCTATGGACTCAACGAGTTTGCCATCCACAAGACCGACACCTCGCCGATGATCAAGATCCACACGTATCTTAATGGAGAATTTCTAAATACGTATTGGGCTGATGGTCTGATCGTCTCTACCCCCACCGGCTCCACGGGTTATTCCCTTAGCTGCGGCGGGCCGGTAGTTTTCCCCGATTCGGCCAGTTTTGTAATTACTCCGGTCGCTCCACACAATCTAAACGTACGTCCCATCGTTGTACCAGATAATAATATCATCTCCTTCGAGGTAGAGGGCCGCGCAGAAAATTTTATCTGTGTGCTCGACTCCCGGAAGGAAATCGTAGACAAACAAGTACAGCTCGCGGTAAGAAGTGAGGCCTTTACGCTCAGTCTTATCCGGCTCAACGAAAATAATTTCTTACAGACGCTCAGGGGGAAGCTCTCCTGGGGTCTCGATACCAGGAATTAATCCATCAAAAACGCTCCACTATCCCGTAGAAAATTACCCCTTTAAAGCCGGTCGGTTTTTTTTAACGTTTTTTTATAATTATCATGGCAAAGCTATTTTTCGCCGGTTTGCTGGCGTTTGTAATTTGTTCGCGGGTATCTGCACAGGAAGAGGCTATCGTACAGGAAGGGGAATATGGAATATCTCTTGGTGCCGCCCATTACTTCGGCGATCTGAACCCCAATCCCCGGTTCAACCGTCCGGGTCTTGCCTTTGGTGCATTTTTCAGGAAACAATTTGGCAATTATGTGGCGGTAAGGGTCGGCGGACAATATGCTTTCGTAGGCTATTCCGATAAATACAATACCAATAACGAGTTTATGCTTAGGCGCAACCTCAGCTTCAACTCCAATATCTGGGAGCTGGCCGTACAAGGCGATTTCAACTTCTTCAAGTTCGTCCCCGGCAGCGAGTACAACCGCTGGACGCCCTATATCACGCTGGGCGTGGGGATCTTCAACTACGACCCCTATGCTTATTATCAGGGCGAGAAGGTCTATCTGCGTCCGCTGGGAACCGAAGGGCAGGGCTCGGCAGCCTATCCCGACCGAAAGACCTATGGCTCGATGGCCGTCTGCTTCCCGCTGGGGGTAGGGGTGAAATACAGCTTGAATCGCCAGATGAACCTGGGTTTCGAGGTCCTGTATCGATTCACCACCACCGACTATCTCGACGACGTCAGCAAGACCTACGCGCCCGACGCTCAGCCCCAGACCCTGCCGGACGGGTCGCCCACCCTGTGGTACGCCTTGCAGGACCGTTCTGCGGCGACGGGAACGCCCATCGGAATCAAGAACCGTCAGCGGGGATATATGAATCAAAAAGACGGGTATCTTACCGCGCAGGTAACGCTAACCTTCAATTTAACCTCTTATAAATGTCCTTCAGCCAAGTAGGCGGGCCGGAAATTCCTCTCACCGGCCGGACGTAGGTCCAAAAGCCCTATCTTTGAGCCCCAAAACCGGGCGGAAGCCCGGTTAATAATTAAATGCCTTCTATGGATGAGCTGAAGGGTAAAATTGATTTGAAGAAGCTTCCCAGCCATATTGCGATCATTATGGACGGGAATGGCCGCTGGGCCCAGGAAAAGGGCCAGGATCGGCTATTCGGTCATTTTCACGGGGTGGAGAGCGTCCGGGATATCGTGGAAGGCTGTGCCGAGCTGGGGATTGGCTATTTGACCCTCTAT
>JAFDYG010000521.1 GCA_018267545.1 Bacteroidota bacterium | reverse complement strand
TGAATTTCTTTTATAAAATCGGGGACGAGTCCTGCTTCGGGGCTATAGGTATCCTGGAGATAGCGCATGACGCGATAGTTGTTCGCGACGGCCGTATCCCAGAAGGTATCGCCTGTAGCCTTGCGGAAGGCGCGGAGGTGGTCGGGCATGAAGTCCGAGGAGCGCATATCGAAGTAATCCGAGCCATTAGGCGTCCAGGTGTCGCTTTCCATGACGATATAGGTTTCCGGGTTTACCTCCAGGTGGCGGATAGCGTCGATGGTGGCGAGCGCTTCCTGCTTATAGTTGATCGTGGTACGGGCTCCCCACTGGGCGTCGGCCAGCAGCAGGGCGTATGCGATATCCATGTCGCCGTCGGTAGCGGTGCCGTCGTCGATGCTGATACAGTCCTTGTTCTGGCACCAGGCCATGAGGTGAGGGCTGGATTTGGCGGGATGAGATTTATAGAAGCGATACAGGGAGTCGAAGGTCGCTTGCGCCTTGGGGTCGTATCCGGCCATCAGCGCGACGATCATCATCCCATAGCCCTGTCCTTCGGACACACAGATATTGGTCCCTTTGGTCCCTTCGAACCAGACGTAGGCTTCGCCCGGCTTGCAGCTCCTGCGGATATAGTGTTCTTTCCAGGCCTTATAGAAGGAGCGGACGCTGTCGTCCATGACCTGCTGGCTAATGTGATTGGGTAGGATGGTGCCGGTCAGATAAGTCGTATGCTGTGGAAAAGGCCTGCCTGGCTGAAGTTCAGTGACACGGTGAGAGGACCGGCCCTGGGCCGAAGCGCCAATTATTGTCCCACACATTAGTGTTAATGAAATTTTAATCTTTAGTAACGTTCTATTCATATATAGCCGGATAATTCTAAACAAGTACTGGTAAAGCAATTACCCTGCCAGAACCGGGGAAGCGTGTCCAGCGCCAGGTAGACTGCGGCTGGCGCTATGTGGTTTGCGTCCTAGGGCTTCCTTAACATTTCTTAAAGGAAACATTAACAGCTCCGGTGCATCACAATTTTTCTTCCCGCGCTCTTAAGAAGCGTAATCCAAAAAAGATAAGACGGAGATGATACATGCTATATAACGGTAATATATAGTTGCTACTGCATTATGCTTATTAAAAACTCACCTATATGAAATGGCCTCTTTTACTCTCGACTATCGGTATTTTTTGTTTTTTCTCTAATTTTTCCTGCAGCAAAGTAAACCTGCCCGACACGCAATTGGGCAATTGGGTGCAGGCGGCGCCCATCGGAAATTCACCTCGTGGCTACTGCGCCAGCTTTGTGATCGGCGACCGGGCCTATGTTGGACTTGGATACAACGAGTCTGCGCCGAGGCCCGGCCGGCTCAAGGATTTCTGGACATTCAGCGTCGACAGCGGCTGGACGCAGCTGGAGGACTTTCCCGGCGCTCCGAGGAGCAATGCGGCGGCTTTTACCATCGGCAACTACGGTTATGTAGGGGTAGGATGGGATGAAGCAAATATCTATCAGGACTTCTATCAGTATGATCCGGCCGGTCATCGATGGACGAAAAAGGCGGATTATCATGACCCGCGCTATGACGCCGTCGGCTTTTCGGTGCAGGGTAAAGGGTACATCGGCACAGGATTTAACGTATACGCCAAGAACGATTTCTATCGTTATGACCCCGATCAGGACAGCTGGACGCTGGTGCCGGGAACTTCGGGAAACTTCTCCAAGCGGACCCGGGCGGTGGCGTTTGTCTATAAAGACAAGGCTTATATCGTAACGGGGTCCAGCAATGGAGTGATGACAAGGGATATGTGGTCTTTCGATCCTTCGCAGTCGTCGGCCTGGCATCAGCTTCCGAATATAACCAATACCGATTCCCGGACCTTCGACGATGGGTATACGGACATCCAGCGGGAATATGCGACGGCTTTTGTAAACGGCGATCAGGCGTATCTGACGACGGGCTCCAACGTGTCGATGCAGACTTCTACCTGGGCTTATGATTTTGCGAGCGAGCAGTGGACAAGGCGCACGTCGTATCCGAAGTCGCCGCGTAACGGAGCTGTTTCTTTTACCATTAAGGGGTTCAGTTTCTTAGGGACGGGATTTAGCGGAAGTAACGCTACCTACGATGACTTTGATCAGTTTCAACCGAAGGTAGCGTTCAATCCGAATGACTATTAAAGCGGGCTCGGGCCCGGCAATTATTTCACAATGATGATCTGTTTGGCGATGGTCGACTGACCATCCGAAAGACGCGCGAGATAGGCGCCGGCGGGTAGTGTATTGCCATTACCGGTAACCATTACCTGCTGGCGTCCTTCCAGCGAAGGCCAGCTCTTTTCCTGCAGCCTGCGGCCGTTCATGTCGAAGACTTCGAGGCGGGCCTGGTAGATAGCCTTGGGCGTTTCTATAAAGACCTGGCCATTCTCGACCACTGTGGGGTAGATATGGGCGCTCTTGTTCGCAGCGAAGTTGAGCGTAACAATAGAAGAATATTTAGTTGCGCCATCGATATCAACCATGGCTAACCGATAGTATACCGTACCATTGTAATTGACGGGGTCGGTATACGAGTAGTCCTGCTGTACGCCGCTGGTGATGGACGACGTGACGGAATAGACGTCCTGGAAGGAAGAACCGTCGGTGCTCCGCTGTACGACGTAGCGATCGAAGCTGACGGCGTTGGTGGCGGTCCATTTCAGCAGCGCTTGATTATCCGACAGGGCCGTAGCGGTCCAGGAAGTGAGCGTTACGGGCAGTAGGGTGGAGCTCATCGCGAAGCTGACGCGGTTTTCGCCGCCGTTTTCATAATATTCCAGGACCATGTTTTTTGCACCGCTGAGAGTAGCCGTATAGGTAGTAGTGACGTAGCCATGGTCGCCCCAGTTGTTGATGACCCAGGTCGACCCGCCGTCGAGGCTGAAACGATAGCCATCGTCGCCGCCTACGGTGATGACGTAGTTCCCATAGGGGAGGTTTTGCTGGAGACGATAGCGGGCGCTGAACTGTTCGGTCATAACGAAACAGCTATTGGTATTGTATTGACCGTTGGAGGTTCCGAAGCTTTCGTCGAAAGTCGGGTTTGTGGATGTTCCTTCGGTAACGTAACCTTTATAAGTATCGAAATTGGTGCCTTGGTAAAGGTGGCCTACCCAAACGTTGTTGCTGCCGTATTGTGTAGGGTTGCCGCTGCCGACGCAGTTGAAGACCATATTGAATGTGACGCGGTTTCCGCCGCCGTTTTCATAATATTCGAGTACCATGTCGGTAGAGCCGCTGAGGCTGACGGTGAGGGTGCTGGTAGCATAAGGATGGTCTCCCCAGTTGTTGATGATCCAGGTAGAACCACCGTCTACGCTTAAACGATAGCCGTCGTCACCGCTTAAAGTGATGGTATAGCTTCCGTTGAATGTCTGTCTCAGCTTGTAGCGCATGCTGAACTGCTCGGTCGTCAGGCTGCAGCCGTTGGTAGAATAGCTGACGTTATCTCCGCCGAAGTTTTCATCGAAATTAGGGCTGGAGGAGCTGCCTTCGGTTACATAGCCCATATAGTTATTGAAATTCGTACCGGTGTAAGCGTAGCCGATCCAGACGTTATTGGCGCCGAAAGTAGATTGGTCGCCTTGAGCCGAGCCGCAAGCCTGGGCGCGAGATTCAAAAGAGAAAGGGAGGACAAAGCAAAGGGTCACGATCAAGGGGTACAAAAGCTTCATTGCGTTACAGTTTTAATAGGTATTATGAGTTATACCAATTGGAGGCCAAACTGTAACCGGATGATTTTTATATTACTATGTATAAAACATTCTGTGTTTTAGTCTAAAAAAGGGAATGGATTCTATTTTGAGGAATAGATTGCCGGATTGTGGAATTAGTTTCAATATTGGCTTGAGCGCGCTTTTGCGGAAGTATCGATGTACTGGACGGCATTTCCGTTGCCCTGGTCGATGCCTTCCGCTCCCGGAGGGGCTATCTTTTCGATGATCCCGCTCTCATTGGAATACAGGCTGCTGGCGGGAATGCTATCTGGCTTGGGGAAGCGTGCGTTGCGGTTGAGACCCAGGGATTTGTCGGCAAGCGCCTTTTCGAAGAAGTATTCCCAGATGGGACGGGCGGCTTGTCCACCGTCGCCTACACCGGCGCCCATGTGGATGAAGCGGTCGTCGCAGCCGATCCATACGCCGGCCAGGAGCTGTGGGGTATAGCCGATGAACCAGGCGTCGGAGTTGTCGTTGGTCGTACCGGTTTTGCCGCCCATTTCCGCCAGACCCAGTCTTTCGCGGAGCCCCTTTGCCGTACCTATGTCGACGGGGCCTTGCATCATACGGGCCATGGTATAGGCCGTGACCTGGTTGAGGACTTCTTTCTGGTGGGAGGAGAAGTCGGCCAGCACGTTGCCGTGCTTATCCTCGATACGGGAAATATAATAGGGCTCGACGTTGAAGCCTCCGGTGGGGAACATGGTATAGCCGCTCAGCATCTCGTAGAGAGAAAGCTCGCAGGCGCCGAGCGCCAGGGAGGGGTAGGGCTGTACGGCCGTGGGAATATTGATCTGCTTCAGGAATTCGGCAAAGCGGTCGGGGCCTTTGGGGCCCATCTGTTTCATGATATAGGCCGCCACCTCATTGATGGACCAGGCGAGACCGGTGGCCATGGTGCGGGTGCCGCTGACATTGGGCCTGGCTCTCGCGGGTACGTAGGCGTTATACTCGGGGAAAAACTGCTGTACCGCTTCGCACTCGGTTTGGGGGGTGAAGCCGAAGTCTTCGATGGCCAGGCTATAGAGGAAGGGCTTGATGGAGGAGCCTACTTGTCTTTTGGTCGACAGGTTGACGTGGTCGAACTTATAGGTCTTGAAGTCGATGCCGCCCACCCAGGCTTTTATGGCGCCGGTGAAGGGGTCCATGACCATGAAGCCGGTTTCGAGCATCTGCCGGTGGTAGCGGATGGAGTCGAGCGGGCTCATGACGGTATCCTTTTCATGTCGTGCCGTCCAGGCAAAAACCCTCATGCGCGCGGGCGTATTGAAATCGTTACGGATGGCGGCTTCCGACATACCTGCCTCCTGGTCGTTGCGCCAGCGTTCGCTGTTGCGCATGGCTGCGTCCAGGATATTGCCGTGCTCGGCCCAGGCTTCACCTTTACGGATAGCGGGCCGGGAATCCAGCTGTCTTTGCAGGACGGGCATTTGTCTTTCGACTGCCTGGTCGGCGTACTGCTGCATGACGGGGTTGATAGTGGTAAAGATCTTCAGTCCGTCCGTATAAAGATTGTAGGGCTGGCCGGTGGCGGGGTTGACGTGGTCCTTGCACCATTTCTTGAGGTCGCCGCGCAGGATATCGCGGAGATAAGGAGCTATGCCATTGTTCTCGTCCAGCTTCCGATAGTGACTCAGGTCGATGGGTTTGGACTTGAGGGTGACGGCGTCTGTCGCGGGGATGAAGTTATTGGTCACCATGCGGTTGATCACGATATTCCGTCTTTCGGTAGCGGCTTTGATATTGGTGCGGGGGTTGAAGAAGCTGGGGTTGTTGACCATGCCGACGAGAACGGCGGCTTCGTCCACGCTCAGATCGGCGGGTTCTTTCTGGAAGAAGGTACGGGCAGCGCCGCGGATGCCGTATACGTTATCGCTAAAGGAGACGTCGTTCAGGTACAGGGTCAGGATCTCCTCCTTGGTAAAATTCCTTTCGAGCCGGATGGCGATGATCCATTCCTTCAGCTTCTGGATGCCGCGTTTGATGCGGTTGTGCGAGCGCTCGCCGTTGAACATGTTCAGGGCCAGCTGCTGGGTGATGGTGCTGCCGCCCCCGTCCCGTCCGAGTTTCAGGACGGCGCGCAGTACGGCTTTACCGTCGATCCCCGAGTGTTCATAGAATCGTTCGTCCTCGGTGGATACGAGCGCATGGATGACGTTGGGGCTAATGTCTTTGTAGTCTACGTGTACCCGGTTACCCCTGGCCGTATAGTATTTTCCCATCGAGCTGCTGTCCTCGGCAAATACTTCTGAAGCCAGTGTCAGGGAGGGGTTTTCGAGCTCCTGCAGCGAAGGCAGCTTGCCGAATACGCCCCAGGCGATCAAGGCGATGAGAAGGATGAAGCTAATCAGGCCGGTGAAAAGAAGCGCCCAGAAAATGCGTATGGCTTTAGACATAGATATTCGTTGATAGACTATAACGTCTAAGATCGGTAATTAGCGTAAAAGTGACTAAAAAATAGGGTTAAAAAACGCGCTGTTTGATCCGGTTCATAAAGGCTTCCCGGAATTTCTCGCTGATGGGGAATTGATTGGAGCCGATAAAGACCTGGTTGTCTTTGATCGCATCCAGCCGGGCGAGATTGACGATATAGGAGTTGTGGATCCGGGCGAAGGAAGGGGACAGCTGCTCTTCGATGTCTTTGAGCCGCCGGTAAACGAGGAGCTTGCTGTCGGGTGTGACGACCCGGGCATACTCCTTTTCCCCTTCGATGTACAGGATGTCTTTTAGCAGAACTTTATATAAGCTCCGGCCGGATTTGATAAAAAAGTAGTCTTCGCTTACGACAGCGGGCTCGCCGGCAGGGGCAGGGCCCGGGTTGCCGGGGCGGGAAAAGTGGTCTTCTATTTTCTGCAGGGCGGTGAAAAACCGGCGGAGGGTGATCGGTTTCAGGAGATAGTCGATGGTCTGGAAGGAGTAGCTTTCTGCGGCGTATTCGGAATAAGCGGTGGTGAAGACGATACGGGTAGTGGGGGGCAGCAGGGCCGCCATTTCGATTCCGGTGAGGTGAGGCATGTTGATGTCCAGAAAGATGAGGTCGACGGCGCTGGTCTTTAAGAAAGTGAGGGCTTCCCGCGCGTCGTAGCATTTGGCCAGCAGCTGCCAGCTGGTGTTCTCGCGTATAAACATCTCCAGGAGAGCAACCGCGTTGGGTTCGTCGTCGACGATGATACAGCTCAGGTTCATAGCAGCGGAATTTTTAAGCGGGCTCGGAAACAGGTTTCGGTCCGGGTAATGCTTAGCTCGAACCGGTTTTCATATAACAAGGTAAGACGTTTTTGGAGGTTTTTCAGACCGAATCCTTCCTTCCCGAAGAAGGGAGGATTCCTGGGCAGGGCGTTTTGGGTTTGAAAGATCAGACAGCCGTCCTGCTCGACCAGGGAAAGGGCGATGCGGTTGCCGGGCAAACCCCTGTCGATGCCGTGCTTGAAGATATTTTCCACAAAGGTCATCAGCAGCATCGGAGGCAGGGTAGGATCGCCTTCATAAGACTTTTCGAACTCCACTTTTACGCCGTGGCGTATGCGAATTTCTTCCAGGGCGATATAGTTCTCCAGGAACTTGATCTCGGTGGACAAAGCCACTTTTTCCTTGGGGCTTTCGTCGACAAAGTAGCGCATGATATCGGATAGGCGACCGATCAACAGGGCGGTGCGGGGGGCCTCCCGGTAGGCTTCGTAATAGATATTATTCAGGGTATTGAAAAGGAAGTGGGGCTGTACCTGTGACTTCAGGAGGTTTAGCTCGGCCTGGCTTTTCTGTTCCAGCATGTGCTCGGCCTGTCTTTTCAATTTGAAATAGGCGATAGCGATTCGGAAGACGAAGCTGAGAAGGTAGATGACCAGTCCCGCGATGATAAAATATAAAAAGGATCGGGCGGTGAGGGGTTCCGGCTGCCCCTTACGAAAATAGGTGTTGTAGATCCAGCTGTTCACCACGGCCCGGCTGCAGGCTACTCCTATGAGCAGGGCGATCGTGCAGACCACATACAGGATGGTTCGTCCTCTTTCATAGAGACGTGGAAAGAGGAGGCTGATATTGCCATAAATAATGGCGGCATAGCCGATACTGTTGGAGATGCTATACGTAAGGGCCTGGCCCGGGCCATCCATGGGGAGATAGGTGAGGAAATTGAGCAGAAACAGGAGTCCCCAGATAAGAATCTGCAGCTGGACAGGAGTAGCATTGCGAAAAAAGAGACGCATGGCCTAAAAATAGGACGATTTTTAGCGGGATCGGGGTGTTTTCAACGAACGGGTCTGCTATTTCAACGATCGTTTCGAGGGTAAAAATCATATTAGAACGTTTCTTTTTATCAAAAAGAAAGGATTTATATGATCTAAGTAATAAAGAAATTTCAATTAGAGGCCGTTTTTAATGGTAAAATGCTAAAAATTTATAAACAGGTTTTTAGCTTTATTTTATATAAAGTATTAATTATTAAATAATTATAACTTAAATTTATAAACATTAAAATTATTTTAAATTTGATTTCGTAACATGGGTTTGTAGATTTTATATATCTTTATGCTGTAAACGGATGTATTAGTTTTTTGTTAATATGAAATCTTGCAGACTATGAGCAAAATCACTCTCAAACGGTTCTTACCTTTTCTACTGCTGGTTGCAGTGGCGGTCGCTGCGATTTTTATCCCCAGCCTTCCGGCCAGCGTTGACGACAGTAAGTATAACCAGGCCGATATTACCTGGATCCTGGTAGCGACTGCGCTTGTATTTATTATGACACCCGCCCTGGCGTTTTTCTACGGCGGCATGGTCAACCGCAAGAACGTTCTTTCTACGATGATGAAGAGTGTGGTAGCCGCCGGTGTGGTGGGGGTACTGTGGATCGTAGTCGGCTACAGCCTTTGCTTTGGTGATTCTATCGGCGGTATCATCGGCAACCCGATGACACACCTTTTTTATAAAGGAGTCCTGTCGGGGCCTGTTTGGACTCCGGCTCCGACCATCCCGAAGTCTTTATTCTCCATGTTCCAGCTGATGTTTGCGATCATCACGCCCGGACTGGTGGTAGGCGCTATTGCAGAACGGATGCGCTTCTCCGCCTACGTATTGTTCACCGTGCTGTTCAGCCTGCTCGTCTACGCGCCCCTGGCGCACTGGAGCTGGCATCCGTCCGGCTTCCTGGCTAAGATGGGCGCCCTGGACTTCGCCGGCGGCACCGTAGTACACATTTCCGCAGGCTGCGCCGCGCTGGCAGGGGCTCTCGTGCTGAAACGCCGCAAGGTGCATATCGAGCGTCAGGAGACCCATCCGGCCAATATCCCTTATGTATTGATCGGTACGGGTCTGCTCTGGTTCGGATGGTTTGGCTTTAACGCCGGCTCTGCGCTGGCCGCCAATTCCCTGGCCGTTTCCGCCTTCTCTACGACGAATACGGCTGCTGCCGCTGCCGGTCTCTCCTGGATGTTCTTCGACGTGCTGCGCGGCAAGAAGCCTTCTGTAGTCGGTTTTTGCGTAGGCGCCGTCGTAGGGCTGGTCGCGATCACTCCCGCTGCAGGTTTTGTCGCTGTTCCCCAGAGCATCTTTATCGGCGTGCTGGCCGCTATCATCTCCAATATGGCCGTTCATTTCAAGGCAACCAAGACGGTGCTGGACGACACGCTGGACGTGTTCCCCTGTCACGGTCTGGGTGGTATCGTCGGGATGCTGATGACCGGCGTCTTCGCTACGGTTACTGTCAATAAAGCCGGCGCAAACGGTCTGCTGTACGGAAATCCCGATTTCTTCTTTACCCAGGTAAAAGCGATGCTGATCGCCGTCGGCTATAGCTTTGCCGTCTCCTATGGCATCTTCAAGCTCGTCAACTTTATCGTTCCTGTCCGCGTCAGCGAAGAGGAAGAAGAAGAGGGTCTGGATGCCAGCCAGCACGACGAGAAATATACACAAGGTACCCTGCTGGTCGCCACTCCGAAAGGGCTGGAAGAGCAGGAAGTCATGTAGAGTCTACTATTGCTTACATAGTTTGGGCCGGTCTTTCGAAAAGACCGGCCCTTTTTTTATCTTTGCGGCCATTGGACGGCGTCTAAAAAATCATTGACCTTACTTATTCCTTATGATTACTCAGGAAGTACTTGCAGAAGCCAAGAAGTTGTGGGACTATCACCATCTGTACCACCAACCGGCCCCGTCGGATTGCATCTTAGTATTAGGAAGTCATGACTTGCGGGTGGCCGACCGGGGCGCGGAGCTATATTTAGAAGGCTGGGCGCCGATCCTGATCTTTTCGGGCGGGCTGGGGAATGTCACCAAGGGGATTTGGAAGGACCCCGAGGCGGACCGTTTTGCTCGCATCGCGCTGGACAAGGGCGTTCCTGCGGAAGCGATCTTTATCGAAAATCAATCTACGAATACGGGCGAGAACATTTTATTTACGCGGCGGCTCCTGGAAGAAAAGGGTCTCAACCCGCATACCTTCCTGCTGGTGCAAAAGCCTTATATGGAACGGCGCAGCTACGCCACCTTTAAGAAACACTGGCCGGATAAAGAGCTGATCGTCACTTCCCCTCAAATTGCATTCGAGGACTATCCCAACGAGGAGATCCCGATGGAGCGCGTGATCAACATCATGGTAGGCGACCTCCAGCGAATCCGTATTTACCCGGAGAAGGGATTTCAGATTCCGCAGGAAATTCCCGACGAGGTCTGGGCTGCTTACGAGAAGCTGGTTGCATGGGGATATACTAAGCACCTGGCTTCATAGCCGCCGCCGGTCCCGGCCTTCGGGGAATGGTCATCGCAAATAGCGCTTCAATTGCTGAAAGGCGCTGATAAAAAGCTTGAACTTATTGTCGGTATGGGCCCAGGCGATGCTCTTGTGCCGGAAGATGTCCTCGATCATCTCGTTGGCTTTGCGGCAGTCTTCCTCATCGAAAAAGCAGCCCTTCCAGCGGGCGGGAAGCTCGTCGAAGGGCTTGACGCCAAAGCCATTTCCATAGATTTTGATAGAGGTCGGCGTGCTTCTTACGTCGATCGTTTCCAGCTGCTTGTCCAAGGCCCAGGTAAAATAGGTTTCCCAGAACTGGCAGTGATTGAATAGCCTTTGTCTGATCCCGGCCTCGGTTTCTTTATGGTCCGGTGGAATCCTCCATAGATTGTTCTTACTGGAGAAAGGATCTTCCGCGGCGGTAGCTGAAGGCAGGGGCAGGCTTTCGAAGCTGCCTTCCTTCCCGTCCGGCATGACCAGCTGCATTTCCTTTGACGAAAGACCTTTGATCGTAAGGGTGTTCGTTTTGTGCTGCTGGTTGGTGAGCAGGATTTGTTTATCCTTGCGCGTCCAGCCGCCGTACTCGAATTGTCCGAAGTCCCGGGTATAGCTGCCGTCACCACGCAGCTCCAGGAAGCTCGCCGGCGTGAGGAGGCTATCTCCGTCGCTTCCTGTAGCATAGGTATAGAACCAGAGATGGGGGAGGGGATTGCTGATCAGCTGGCAACCACTCAGGCCAAGCAGCAATAAGGCGATAAGGTAGAGGGGGCGTGTATTCATATCGATAAGAGTATTATTTCTGACGGGCGTGGAGGCCGGCCAGGTATTGATAAATGGCTTCCTGCGAGCGAACGGGACCATCCGTTTCCACGCCCGCCTGGATCGGAGGCAGGGTGAAAGGGTGGTTTTCAGGGCAAAGCAACGGGTCTTCGGGGACCTGCTCCGACTGCGCATCGATAGGAACCGCGGCGATGGTATCGGCCAGCTGCAGACGGATGATATTACGTATTTCTTCCTTGTGCACCGGGTTGTAGACGGGGAAGCAGACCTCGATCCGCCGGTATATATTGCGATTCATCCAGTCTGCAGAGCCCATAAAGATATCTTCCTGCCCATTGTTGTGGAAGATGAATACCCGGCCGTGCTCCAGGTAGCGGTCGACGATGCGTTTGATGGTGATGTTTTCGCTCATCCCCCTGACGCCGGGAATACAGCAGCAGATGCTCCTAACGATTAGCTGTATCCGAACACCGGCCTGGGATGCTTCGTATAATTTCGAGATCAGGACCCGTTCTTCCAGGTTGTTCATCTTGATCGTGATATGCGCGGGATTGCCCTGCCGGGCATAGGCGATCTCGCGGTCGATGAGCGCGAGGAACCGCTCCTGCAGGTTGAACTGTGCAACCAGCAGGTGCTGGAAGGCGATCTTTTCCGATTGGCGAGGCTCCTTGCGCTTACAAAGGAAGATAAAGAGCAGCTCCAGCTCGCGCATCAGGTCGTGCTGGCCGGTCAGGAGGATGTGGTCGGTATAGAAGCGGGCGGTATTCTCGTTGAGGTTGCCGGTAGCCAGCAGGCCCGCATAGTGGACCCGGTCGTCGATCTTCTTCTTGACCAGCCCGATCTTGGCGTGTACCTTCAGGGTGGGAATGCTATAGATGATGCGAACGCCGGCTTCCTTCATCTTGCGGGCCCAGCGCAGGTTATTGGCTTCGTCGAAGCGGGCTTTCAATTCTACGAAGACCGTGACTTTCTTTCCATTGCGACAGGCGCTGATGAGGGCGTGGACTATACGCGAGTCTTTGGCTACGCGATACATGGTCAGAAAGATCTCTTCCACGAAAGGGTCGAGGGCCGCTTCATTGAAGAAACGCAGCACGGGGTCATAGCTTTCGTAGGGCGTGTGCAGCATCAGGTCCTTTTCCATGGTCGCCTGAAGGAGGCTGGGGTGGTGGCCGTCTTCTCTGGGTCTCAGGCCCGGCCAAGAGATATACGACAGGCTCCGGTCCTTTACGGGGAATCCAGAGAGGTCGCGCAGATTATGATAGCGTCCGCCGGTCATGACGGAGGCGCGGTCGAGACCCAGCCGTTGAACCAGTGTGTCCAGGCTGCGGAGCGGGATGCCGGGTTCATGGAGAAAACGGGTGGCCAGACCCGCATCGCGCCGGGCTAGCTTCTTTTCAATTTTGTCCGCAATATCGCCTTCATATTCGTCTTCCAGGTCGAGTTCGGCGTCCCTGGTTATCTTGAGGCTATAGATGCCGCCGACCGTTGCGGTGGGGAAAAGAAAAGACAGGTTTTCCCGAATGATGTCATCGATGAAGAGTATGTAACGATTATCATCAACCGTTGTGTCGAAGAACCTCGGAAGGCTGTCCGACGGAATATTCAGGATCACCAACTGTTCTCCGTCTTTCTCATCGTTGAGGACGACGAGAAAATAGAGCCTGTCGTTTTCGGGGAAGAAATCGACCTTGTCCCGGGTAAGGTATACCGGTTGCAGGAAGGCCAGGATCTGCGTAAAAAAATACTGACAAGCCGCTTCTCGTATCGGCTCTGGGATCGGTTCGGCATAGACGAAGCGGATTCCGTGAGCGGCGAGGGCCGGCAGTATACGCTGTGTAAGCAGCTGGCCGAAGTGCTCCAGCTGGTGATTGACGCGGGATGAAATTTGCGTTAACAATTTTATTCCTTCCGGCGAGATATAAGTTTCTTTGGTCGATTTTATCTTTTGCAGGGCGGCGAGTGCGGGGATGCGAACCCGGTAGAACTCGTCGAGGTTCGAGCTGAAAATGGACAAAAAGCTGATTCGATCCAGCAGGGGCGTATCTTCCCGGGCGGCTTCTTCCAGCACACGGTAGTTAAAGGTCAGCCAGCTCATGTCCCGGTCGTAGAAGGAGTATTGAGGCATGTCGCAAAATACTAAAAAACAGGAATTACCGCTCCCGGGTATTGCCATTCCTGGGGCGGAAATGTATATTTGTAAAGGACTTATGACCACCTCCAGCGATAATTACTTCCTCAGTACGACCCGTCACCTGCGGGCCCAGGAAGAAATGCTGATCTACGACCGATTTACTCCCATCACAACAAAGGCCGAGCAGTTGGTGGGGGACTTTCTGCGGGAGGAATACGAGAGAGAATGTCTGAATTATCCGGGCAGGGCGCCGGACTTTGAACCAGGGGCAGCGATATGGGCGGCCCGGATCGTATTTATTGCGTCCCAGCTCCTGCTCGCCAGGGATAAAGGGGGAAGAGATTTGATGCAGGTGCTGCCGGCATATACGGGGAGAAAGACGGCGGCGGCGATTCTCTCGGCCGATCTTTGTCTGCGCTGCCTGCCCGATGTGATCGATAAAGCGATAGAAATCAGTCCCGACGATGAGCTGGTCCCCCTGCTGAAACGAGTTTTGAGGGATTGGCATTATTCCGGAGTAGGGGACGTGGCTGACGCCGAACTTGACTGGGCGTCCATAGCAGGGGACGAATGCCTGTTACGGCTGTACGCAGACCGGGTCATCGAACGAAAGGCGGCGGAGCTGGTGAATACCCCCGTCCTGCGGCCGGTGGTCATGGCGGCAATAGGCGATCATCAAGACTCATTTTGGAAAGAATTATAGCATAGATCAATATGAATCCGATAGAAAAATTGAATAGGGTATTGCGCTTTGTAAAGCATTCCTTTGTCGGTAAGGACGAGATCGTCGATTTATTGGGGATCAGCCTGCTGGCGAGAGAGAACCTTTTTTTGCTGGGCCCTCCCGGGACGGCAAAAAGCGCTATCGTCCGGCTTTTGTCGCAGTGCGTGGAAGACGGTAAAAATTTCGAATACCTCCTGACCCGCTTTACCGAGCCCAACGAGATTTTCGGGCCTTTCGATATCCGCAAGCTAAAAGAAGGAGAGCTGGTGACGAATACGGAGGGGATGATGCCGGAGGCTTCGCTCGTTTTCTTCGATGAGATCTTCAATGCCAATAGCGCCATTCTCAATAGCCTGCTGATGGCCCTGAACGAGAAAATCTTCCGAAGAGGAAAAGAAACCCGTCAGCTGCCGGCGTTGCTATTTGTCGGAGCGAGCAATATGCTGCCGGAGGACGAAGCTTTGCAGGCGTTGCTGGACCGTTTCCTGATCCGTGTGAAGTGCGAGTATGTAGACCCGGACCTTTTACAGGAAGTCCTGCTGGCGGGATGGAGGATGGAATCGGGTGAACAGGAACTACGGCCGTCGATCAGCGCCGCAGAGATCATCGTTCTGCAAAAGGCATGCCGGGAGATCGATTTATCGCCCATCCGCGCTACTTATATCGACATCGTCCACAGCCTTCGAAATACCGGCATCAAGGTGTCTGACCGCCGCGCCGTCAAGCTGCAGAATATCATCGCGGCCAGCGCCCTGGTCTGCGGCCGGTCCACGGCCATCCTTTCCGACCTGTGGGTGTTGAAGTATATCTGGGATACGGAAGAACAGGTGGAGATCCTGACGGGTATCATCGATGCGATCATAGAGAAAGACGACAAGAGCCCGGCCCATCCACAAGCCCTGTACAACAAGGTGCCCGACCCGGAAGAGGTCATGAAGGAGGTCCATTACCTGTCTTCGCGCTGGACGGGCAGTCCGCTTTCCTTTGAAGAGCAGAATGTCATCAAGGACAAGCTGCGGTATGTACAGACGCGCTGCAGCTGGATAAAGAACCCCGAACAGAAACAATATGTTCAACAGGAAATAGAGGTCCTATGGCAGAAGATCTTGCAGACGATATAAGCTGGCTGATGTCTATAGCGCAGCAGCACCTCGACTACCTGGGGCCGATCCGGCATTGGGCTCAGCTGAAGATTGCCGCAGAGCCCGGTACGATTTGGATCAGGGGTCTGACGCCGGAGCTGCTGGACTCGGCGGCTATCAAGAGCATTCCTTTCAAACAGGTCTTCTATTCCCGGGAGGGATTGCTTTTCCCTTATGGCGGTTCGGTTCCAGTACGAAAGCTGCCTTCCTCTTTGCTATGGACGCCGCTGGAACGGGGATTGCCGCTCCACCTGCCTTCTTTTAATCATAACTATTTCGGAGTCGGCGAGCGGGTTGCGCCAAGGCTTATTTCTTCGGAAAATCAGGCCTTGCCTGCGGCTATGCTGACGCCACTTGCCTTGCTGGGGAATTATATCGAGACGGCGCCGGCCATCCGGCTGAAGGGGTTGACCTGGATAATTCTCGACGACCAGGCCCTGATCCTGGGCAAGCCCTTGCTGCCTCTGCCGGGGGAAAGCTATTGGGAGAAGGACGATTTCCTGCTGCCGGCCGGTATGGACTGGGAATGGCCTGTGCTGGCTAAAACGCTCAGCCGCGAGCTCAATCCCGAGGGGGACTGCCGGCTGTTATGGCATAGGGATTCCCGTTATACGCTTATTCCCAACGAACAGATCCGGCCGTTGTCCATCAGCTCCTTCCGGCTAAGTAAAACCTCCTGACCCATGCACACCATAGAATATTTGGATGTTTATGAGGATTATTTCTGGACCTGGGAGCAGGAAGAGGAAGTCATTTGCATTCCCGGCGGCAGCACTATCGCCTATTTTCAATTTGTCCTTCAAATACTGGAAGACCTGGCCGACCAGGGATTGCCGCCCTTCGGGGCATTGCTGCTGGCGATAACAGCCACCAATTATTCGACCGATAATCCCATCGCGCAGGTGGAGCGCATCGTCCGGAAAACGCTGTTCGATCAGCATCGCGCCGTAGGCGACGATCTGCCGGAGGCCATCCGTTTCTTACAGATGCTATCTTCTCTGCCCTTGAAATATACGACGGGTGCCAAGCGCGTACAGCTGTTCCAGCTCTTGTTCTCGGATTGTCACCGCAAGGTGTCCAAGCAGCATTCGCAGGAGATCGCTTCTCTTATCCGGTCGGCTACGGTGGATGGACATATACTGTTAAGGCTTTCTTCTTCCAGGCCATACGACTATAACGTCTTTTATCAGGAATTCCGTTGTATCGCGCTTTTGTCGAAGCGTTTTCCCGACGCCAATTCTCTGATCAGCCAGCTGGCCGGTGTTCCCGCTATCGAAGAGCCGATCCTCGAAGAGGAAGAAGAGCGGGCTGTTCCCGGGGATTTTATAGAAGCGCTGATCGATCATCCCAGCACCTTCCCCATCGGCGTCCTGATCAAATCACTATGGTCCGGGATGAGCATCCCCATCCATCATACGCTGCCGAGCGCTCAGCCATTGGGCGGATTCTCCGACCTGAGCAACAAGGGGGATTTCGACAAGCTGCTGATTTCGGAGTTTGCCGGCGATGACTGGCTGTTCCTATCGCGGCTGGCCAATAACGAGGCCCTTTATCTGCATCGGGAAGCTCCTCCGGGAGCAGACCGGCTGGAACGGATCATCCTGATCGACGTCTCGTTGAAAAGCTGGGGAACTCCCAAAATACTCTCCTATGCGGTTCTGCTGGCTATCGCCCGGCACCCCAAAACGGATATTCATTGTACGGCCTTTGCGGTAGGGAAGGACGTCTATCCGGTTGCGGTGGATACGGTGGATGAAGTCATCCAAAGCATACAGCTGCTGGATGGCTCTCTTCATCCCGCGGAGGGGCTGGTGCGTTTCTTCGAGCAGTCGCCGGCGATGCGAAAGACCGAAGTTTTTTTTATCGCCTCTGCCGACACGATGCGTCACCCCGCCATCCAGAAAGTAATCAGCGACTACTATCACAATTTTAAATACTGGGTGACGGTCAGTCCGGAAGGAAAGCTGCTGTTCTATCGGAACCAGCACAAGGGAAAGAAGCTCATACAACAGCTAAGCCTGCCGCTGGAGCAGCTCTGGGAACAGCGCCGGAGGCTTGAACCAACCAGAGGAGAGGAGACTCCGGATAGCTGGAAGGTGCCGATCCTTTTTCCGCCACCGACGTCTGCCAAGAAAGTATTTGTATCGAGCGACTTCGACCTGTTTGCCGTCACCAAGGAACGGAGCTTGCTCAGTCATCGCCAGGGAACCGAGGATGAGAAAAGTCCTCCAAAGGGTTGGAAGATGGTATTGGAAGAAATACTCAGCTCTGCCAGTCACTTTGCAATGGGCCCCTACAATGAGGGAAAGCAGCTCTTTCTTTGCTTCCGGGTTCATAACCGCCAGCTGACCATTTACCGGCTGGATACCGGCGAGAACAAGTCTATTTTCTTTAACGAGTGGAAGCCTTCGAGGTTTCAGGAATTCTTCTTTGCCGAGCAGGAGTTCTATTACATGAACGACCAGTATATCTGGAGTTTTACCTTCGAGGACGAGATCCGGGTGCAGCGGAACCGAATCTCGGGGGACCCTCTATTCGCGGGCTACTATGACATGCTCCAGGAGCGGGCCATGCAGGAGAAGGCCCGGACCTCCTTCTCCTGGTCGGTCCTCAAGAATGTCAACAACGCCTTTATCAATGTCGGGGGTAACCTGGTATTCAACAAGCACGAGCTGGTGTTGAGCAGGGCGGGCCATATCCAGCTGCTGATGGCCTCGTCTCCAACGGCCCGGTCGGCAACCGTCACCGCCGAATGGGCGGGAGATAGAAACGAATTTACTTTTCCCGGAGGCAACAAAATTAAGATCCACCGGTCGGGGATGCTGATTTTGCAGCGGGTCCAGGTGGAAGAGAGGCAAGACAGCGTGATCTATATCCCAGCGGCGCTGGACGCTTCGCTTGCCGCCGCCACCGACACGAAATTTGCGGGGAACCCTTATTATTATCCTTCGGACCTTCCGAAAGTATTGCTGAAGATGAGCACTGCCCGATTTTACGAAGAAAATATCCGATCTTTCATTCAAGATATCCTGCATGCAGCTAGCCGTCCATCCATATCATAAAAACTCGTATCCCCGTCGGGGGATCCTGGTGCGTGGCGCTCACGTGGCCGATTGGCTGCTGCAGGTGCAGGCCATGGAGCTCTCGCTGGAGGAGCTGACGGCTTACCCGGTGCCAGGTACGACGGCCAACTCCATCTGGGGCTGTCTGCTGGTGCTTCATGAAGAGCGGAACGTTCGGATAGGAAAGAACGACTATTGTCAGTGCGTGCGCGAAAGACTCTACCTTCCGGAGAACAGCCGGCTTTATCCGGAACTGTCCGCTGCCGAGCTGGACCGGCTGCTAAAAGACCGGCCGCACCTGTTTCATCCCGAGACGGGATGGGTCGAATTGCCGGAGCCCGTCGGGTGGGCGAAGCTGCTGCAGCTGCCGGCAGAGTCCGAGCGGCAGATCATCACCCCGGAAGCAACGGTTTTTATCCCATCCCGGGCGCACAATTTTTATCGACAATCCCTCCCATTCGAAGAAGTGCTGGAGGGTTTGGATATTGAGCTGCTACCAGGCAGGAAGTCAAATACCCGGCCCTTGTCTTTTTGGGAGAAGGTCAAGCTCCGGCTTTTGCGTCTCTTGTTTGGCAAGCCCCTGCCGCCCGGCGCTGCGGGAAAGAACCATTGGTGGACGAGGCTGCTATCGCGTCTGCGGCTGAAGCTGCGGAGCAAATGGATGGATAAGATGCAGGCAAGCCTGGACGAGCTGGAAGAAAGAAATAACAGGGAAGTAGACAAGCTGCTGGAACTATTCAGGAAGAATCCGATGGAGGCTTTGAAATATGCCATCCCTATCGATAGCGAAGGGGTATCGAGGGGAAGCGGCCCGGGGTCGTACGTGCTGACGCAGCTATGGGGAAACCTGTCGGCTTCTATGAGCAATTGGTTCGGCGGCGGCTCGGGTGGCAGCGTCTCCGGCTCCAGCGGCTCCGTGCGGCTGGGTAAGAACTATGTCGACCGACTCAACCAGGAGTACCGGAATACGGCCCAGAACCTGATGAAGAACAAAGAATACCAGCAGGCCGCCTTTGTATACCTGCGGCTGCTGAAGGATTATTACTCGGGCGCCGACGCCCTGGAGAAGGCGGGGCTTTATTCGGAAGCCGCGTCGGTCTATCTGAAGTATGCCAATAATAAGCTGCGGGCGGCGGAGTGTTACGAGCGGGGAGGCCTGCCGCTCGAAGCGATTGGACTGTACAAGGAGCTGCAGCGGGACGAGAAGGTCGGTGACCTGTATCTTTCCATCGGGAAGAAGAAGGAGGCGCGTCTTCATTACGAGAAAGTCATCGGTCAGTATGCGGATAATCATCAATACATAAAGGCCGCCATGATCTACCGGGATAAGCTGGATGAGCTGGAACCGGCACAGGCCCTGCTTCTGCAAGGGTGGCAGAAGGACAGGGATGCGGTGAACTGTCTGAACTATTACCTGGCGACACAGGCAGGACCACAGCCGCTGGAACGGGAGATAAAACGTCTCTACGCGCAGGAAACCGACGAACGCAACCGCGACAAATATCTACAGGTGCTCAAATACCAGGTGGACCGTTACGAAGAGATCCAGGATACGCTCAGGGACATTGCCTATGAGATCGTCGCCGGGCGTATCGGGACCGACCCCTTCATAGCCTCCGAGTTACAGGCCTTTAACAAGAAGGATAAGCGGCTGTTAAAGGATATCTTGTTATACCGGCAGCAGCAGCGTTAGGTTCTAGTCCCCGACTTATTTCTTTTGCGGTATTCTACCGGCGACATACCCATCAGCTTCGAAAACATGCGGGAAAAATAATACTGGTCTTCGATGCCCAGCTGGTTTGCCGTTTCCTTTACGGTCATGCCGCTGAACAGCAGGTATTGACAAGCCTTTTGAATTTTCAGGTGATTGAAGTATTCGATCGGCGCATAGCCCGTCCGCTCGCGGAAGATGGCGGAAAAATGTGAGACGGATAGGTTGGCGAAGGCGGCGAATTCCTGCAGGCTTACCTGGGTATGCGTCTTTTTTTGCATCAGCTCGATCGCTGCGGCAATGAGGTCGGTATCCTTTTTCTTTTCAGCGGAATTGAATTTGTCCTCATATAGCAGCGATGAGAGGAAGTGGTAGAAAATCATGTTCACGTAGCGCAGGTTGTCGCTGCCATAACCCTTCTCCAGGTTGGAATAGATTTCCTCGAAGAGCTTGATCCTGTTCTCGTTGAAAGAGAGGTCGGGTTTGTAATTTCGCGTATTCTGCTGGATAAGGCCGGCGATATAGGCGGCCAGCTCTCCTTTGAAATGAAACCAGTAGATAGTCCATGGGTCTTTTTCGTTGGCGGCGTACCTGTGCGGCGTGTTGGCGGGAATGACGATAAACTGGGACGGGGCGATCTCCGTTTTTTTCTTTCCGATCTCGACCCATCCATTGCCTTCCACGTTGTAGATGATGATATGCTGACCGCTGCCGGAAGGCCGGTCTACGTAGTGGAATTGGGCCTTTGGGTAGTAGCCGATGTCGGTGATATAGATCTGCCGGGTCACGGGATCCCGTGTCAGGAAATCGGCAGTGATCTTCTTTGGCAGGACAATCAGCCGCTGCCCTTCAAAGCCCTGCCGTCTGCGGTGTTTGTTTTTCGACGTGGACATACTTGTGCTGCAAATTACAGAAACCATAAAATAATCCATCTTTTTCAGAAGAAAACCTATTCTTTCTTTTGTCGCGGCTATCGAAATTTGATGCCAGTAAAGCGATTGTCATGCCGAGAGCGTTCCTTCCTGTCATACTATTATCACTGTCGATGAGCACGACTGCCTTTTCCCAGGCGCCTTCCTCTATTCGAATCGAAACCCATAACAATCTCTTACTGCTTGGCGTCGATACCGGTCATCAGCTGAAACAATTGTATTATGGACGGCAGATGGCCGACGCGGTATCTTCCGCTACGACCGGCGAAGCCGCCTACCCGGTCTACGGCACGGGCCATGAAAGCCGGGAGGTTGCGCTACGGCTGACGCATAGCGATGGCAACCTGACGAGCCGGCTGGTGTATGTCGATCATTCCGTCTCGCGTCCCGACGCCAATACCGTTTTGACGACGATACATCTCAAGGATAGCTATTACCCGGTGCAGGTGAGCCTGTATTACAAAGCATATACGAACGAGGACGTGATCGAGCAGTGGACCGAGGTCCGGCACCAGGAAAAGGGGCCGGTTACGCTTTTCGACTTTGCTTCGGCAGGACTTTCGTTTTCTTCACAGTCGTATTATCTGAACTATTTTTATGGCGACTGGGCCAACGAGTTCAATCTGATCGAAACTCCGCTGACGCCCGGCGTGAAGGTCATCGATTCGAAGCTGGGGGTTCGCGTCAACCAGCGCAGCAATCCTTCGTTTCTACTATCGCTGAATGGACAGCTGCAGGAAGACGGGGGAGAAGTCATCGGTGGAAGCCTTGCCTGGCCTGGAAACTGGCAGCTGAAATTCGACGTGGACGATCAGAAGAAGCTGAACGTGCTTTGCGGGATCAACCCTTATGGGTCACAATATGCGCTGCCGGCGGGAACCGTCTTCCGGACTCCGTCTCTTCTATATACCTATAGCCCGGAAGGGGCGGGGACCGTCACCCGCAGATTTCACCGATGGGCCCGAAAGTACGGTATCCTGGATGGATACGGTTCGAGGGACGTGCTGCTCAATAACTGGGAAGCCACCTACTTCGACTTCGACGAAACCAAGCTGACGACGATCATTCAGGAGGCGGGGAAGATGGGCTTCGAGCTGTTCCTTCTCGACGACGGCTGGTTTGGCAATAAATATCCGCGCAACAACGACGATGCCGGTCTGGGGGACTGGCAGGTCAATAAGAAAAAGCTCCCGCATGGCATCCCTTACCTGGTAAAGACCTGCCAGGAGAATCACCTGAAGTTCGGCATCTGGATCGAGCCGGAGATGGTCAATCCACGGAGTGAGCTCTATGAGAAGCACCCCGACTGGGTAATCACGGCTCCGAACCGTGATCTGTCGTTACAGCGTAATCAGCTGATCCTGGATCTGTCGAATCCCGAAGTCGTCGAATACGTCTATTCTAGCATCGACAAGCTCCTGAGCGAAAACAAAGGAATCAGCTATATCAAATGGGACTGTAATCGCTATGTCACCAATCCAGGTTCACATTATTTGGGGAAGGACCGGCAAACGCATCTGTTTATCGACTATCCCAAGGCCCTTCTTCAGATCATGGAGCGTGTTCGGAAGAAATTTCCGGAGACGACCATGATGGTCTGCTCGGGTGGCGGCGGACGTATCGACTACGCCAGCCTGCCCTATTTCCAGGAATACTGGCCCAGCGACAACACCGACGCGGCGGACCGGATTCGAATCCAGTGGGGGCTGGGTTACTTTTTTCCGTCTATCGGCCTGGCTTCTCACGTGTCCAATATTCCCAATGGCTTTACCGGCCGGACGGAGTCTTTGAAGTTTCGCTTCGACGTATCCCTGGCGGCCAAACTTGGTATGGATCTACAGCCGAACCAGATGAATGAGGCGGACAAACAATTCTCCCGCAACGCCATCCAGACCTATAAGGATATCCGGGACGTGGTGATGCACGGCGACCTGTACCGTCTCATTTCGCCCTATTCGGGTAATCCTTCGACGTATGCCGGAGACCGTGCGGCCTTGTCCTATGTCAGCGAGGACGGCGCCCGTGCGATCGTCTTTGCCTATCAGATGAAGAAGAGCATTACAGGAAATAGTATCCAGCTGCGATTGAAGGGACTGGACCCGAAGGCGGGCTATACATTCAAAGAACTGAACAAGGGCAGCTATAGCCGTGTCAAGGCATACGAAGGCCGGCGATTCAGCGGCGAATACCTGATGACTCAGGGAGTAGTTTTCGATATGTACAACGACTATGAGAGCGCTGTGTTCCAGCTGACCCGTCAATAAAAACGACCATGCGAAAATCATTATTACTGCTTTTGTTTTGTATTGCTGCCGTTGCTGCAAATGCAGACTCCGTCATTACGGTGACGTCATGGGATAAAAAGATAAAGGTTGGACTAAGCACCGGGGCGTCGGTCAGCTACAGCTTATGGTATGCCGGCAGCCGTGTTGTAGAAAATTCTCCGATCTCGCTTACGATCGACGGGAAGGTGCTGGGGAAGAACGTGCTCGTTAAAAAGATCAGCAGAGATAGTATTCACTCTGTTATAAAACCATTGTACGGTAAGTTCGACCGCTTGACGGACAACTATAAAGAAGTCAGGATCGACTTCGACGCACCCTTCTCGCTGGTGCTGCGCGTATACGACGAAGGAATCGCCTGGCGCTGGGTGACCAGCTTTCCCTCGGAAGTGACGGTGAACGAAGAGCAGGTCACCGTTGCGATGAAGCCGGCCTTTGGTGCATTGCTGTCGGAGACGCCGAAGCTGACAAGCTGGGAACTGCCCTACACTTCCTATTCGAGCATCGACCAGGTGCCCGACTCCAACAATATTATTGTTCCGGCGCTCTTCACTGGCAAAGGACTGAAGCTGGTTGTCACCGAATCCGACTTGCGCGACTATCCGGGAATGTTTTTGAAAAAAACATCCGGCGGCTTTCGGGGATACTTTGCGGCCTATCCCAAAAAAGAAACGCCCTATGGCGGCGACTGGGGAATGTCCACCAAGGTAAACGAGCGCGAAGACTATATCGCCCGTACGGCGGGTAAAAGGTCGTTCCCCTGGCGGGTGATTATCCTTTCCAACGACGACAGGCAGCTGCTGACGAACCAGCTGGTATACAAGCTGGCCACCCCTTCGGTGCTCGACGACGTTTCCTGGATCAAACCCGGCAAGTGCGACTGGGAATGGTGGCACGACGCCATCGTAAGCGATGCGGGTTTTCCTACCGGGATGGATCACCGCAGCACGAAGCTATACGAGCATTATATCGACTTTGCAGCCGGGCATGGCCTGGAATATACGCTGATCGACGCGGGATGGAGCAATTTCTATCACCTCGATACGCCGCAGCGCGTGGATATAAAAGAATTGGTCGATTATGGACGGAAAAAGGAGGTCGGTATCCTGGTCTGGTGTAACGCCACCTCGCTGCTAGGGGATCTCGATCATTATATGGAGACCTTTGGAAAGTGGGGGCTCAAAGGCATCAAGGTCGACTTCTTCGACCGGGATGATCAGAAGATCATCCGTCAGCAGGAAGCCATCGCTGCATCGGCCGCTAAATTTCATCTGCTGGTAGACTTTCACGGCTCGTCCAAGCCTACGGGCCTGCAGCGTACCTATCCCAATGTCATCAACTACGAAGCCGTGCGCGGAGAGGAATGCAGCAAGTGGGATACGACGTCCAACCCGACGTATCATCTTCAGATCCCCTTTATCCGTATGCTCTGCGGCGCGCTCGACTATACGCCGGGCTCGATGCGTAATCGCAGCCGGGCGGCCTTCGTTCCCGTTCCTAAGGGCCTGCCTACCACGATGGGAACCCGTTGCCACGAGCTGGCCCTCTTTATCCTTTTCGATCAGTATCTCGCCGTGCTGAGCGATTCGCCGGAAGCCTACCGGAAATACGCAGATGTCATGGCCTTCCTGTCCGCCGTGCCCGTCACCTTCGACGACACGAAGGTGCTTGACGCCAAGCTATCCGAATATGCCGTCCTGGCCAAGCGTAAGGGAGATAGCTGGTATGTCGGCGCTATCACCAGCTGGACGTCCAGGGATGTAGTCGTCGACCTTTCCTTCCTCGGCAATGGCCGTTACCGGGCGGAAGTGCTGAAAGACGGCGCCGATGCCGGCGATAACGCCGAATCCTATCAAAGCGAAACCAAGACAGTCGATAAACATACCAAGCTGCCCCTTCACCTGGCTTCGGGTGGCGGTGCAGTGATCAAAATCTATAAAGCTTCCATATGACAAAAAGCCTATTATTACTACTGCTTAGCGCGTGCACCCTTTTCGTTCACGCGCAGGATCAGACTGGCGGCAGTCTGACCATCAAAGGAAAGATCCGGGAAAAGAGCTCCGGACAGTCTATTCCTGGCGTACAGGTTACGCAAAAGTCGAATCCAAAAAATGTAGTCGTTGCCAATGCGTCGGGTGAGTTTACCATCACCGTCCCCGGCAATGCGGTGCTCATCGTTCATGCGCTGGGGTATACCGACGAAGAGGTTGCCGTAGCGGGCCGAAGCTCTTCTCTCACGATTGACCTAGAGCAGGGTGGCGGAGGCAACCTGGACGAGATCATCGTCGTCGGGGCGGTGGTCAAACGACGAGACCTTACCGGCTCGGTTGCGACCATCGACGCCAAGGCCATCTCCATCACGCCGACGACGGATATCAATACGGCGATCCAGGGCAAGGTGGCCGGCGCCTATGTCGTGAATAGCGCCCAGCCGGGCAGCGCCGCCACGATCAAGATCAGGGGTAACAACTCTCTTAGCTATGGTACCAGCCCGATCTTTGTCGTGGATGGCGTCATTGTGGGGGACAATCTCAATTCGCTCAACCCGGACGATATCGCTTCCATGCAAGTGCTCAAGGATGCGTCGGCTACGGCCCTGTATGGCTCGCGCGGCGCCAACGGCGTGGTTATCGTGAGCACCAAGAAGGGCCGCCGGAATGCAGGCGAAGTCCATTACAACAATTGGGTCAGCTGGTCGGAGTTCGAGCGGAAGATGAAGTTCATGAATGCGCAGCAGATCCATGATCTCAGGGCCGACGCGTTCGCCAACCAGTATATCGAAAACAATCCCACCGCGGACCGGCAGGCTTATCTAAACCGGATCAACAGCGATACCTCGAACCTGGTCTTCGCCCCTTATGAGCGGGACACCTACAAGTCGGGCAAGTCCTACGACTGGCTGGGAGCCGTTTCTCAGAATGGGATGGCGCATAACCATACCCTGGATTTTTCCGGCGGTTCCGACAAAGGCACCTATTACCTGAGCCTCAACTATACCGATCAGAAAGGGCTGCTCAAAGGTTCCGACTACAAACGGATGGGGGCACGCCTCAATATCGACCAGAACGTCAAATCCTGGCTGAAGGTAGGGACATATACCACCTTTACGCATAGCATCACCGATATCGTCGACGGCAGCGTCTTCCCCACGGCGGTCGGCGCGAACCCGCTGCTGCCGATAGATACTGCGGGGCTCTATACGCTCAAGTGGGCGGATATCTTTAACCAGGACCAGTACAATCCGCTTCGCAGCCTGTATATCCAAAACAACCAATACCTGAACCGGCTGCTGACGAGCAACTATATCAACGTCACTCCGATCAAAGATTTGAATATCCGGACCTCGTTCTCCGCCGATATCTATAATGAACAGCAGTACAGCTATACTCCTACCACGACTGGACAGGACCTGCGCAACAGCAATCACGGCAACGCCACCCACTATAAGATGGAGACATACAACCTCCAGTGGGACAACTCGGCGACCTATACAAAGACCTTTGGCGAGCATCGCCTGAACTTCCTGGTGGCGACTTCTCTGCAGCAGAACACTTCCAACTTCGACCAGATAACCGCCTATGGCTTTCCCAACGACGATTTCAGCTATATGTATCTTAATGGCGTTATGTCGCGGGACAAGACTGTCCTTGGTTCCGATTTTGTCACTACGACCCTGATGTCTTACCTGGGCCGCGTGGAATGGGGATGGCAGGATAAGTATTTTGCGACGGCTACATTGCGCTACGACGGCTCGTCCAAGTTCGGACCCAGCCACCGCTGGGGCGCTTTTCCGTCATTGGCTGTCGCCTGGGATATGAGCCGGGAGAATTTCATGTCGAAGGTCAATGTCATCAGTCACTGGAAATGGCGCGTTGGCTATGGCGTCGCCGGTAATCAGAATATCCCGAACTACGCTACGATGTCCCTGTACCGGCCTGTGTATAGCAGCGGCTCCGTTTACTACAACAGCGACGGAAGGAGAGGCAACCCCGATCTGCAGTGGGAAAGACAAAAGCAAATCAACGTGGGAGCCGATATCGGTCTGCTGCATGACCGGCTCAATCTGACCGCGGACTATTTCCATATCAAGAACGACAACCTGCTGATCGACCAAACGCTGGCGTTGACCTCGGGTTTCAACAACCAGGTATCCAACGTAGGTTCGATGACGAACCAGGGGATCGAGTTTACCCTCGACTATGCGATCATCAAGCAAAAGGACCTGGCGTGGAACTTCCGGTTTATGATTTCCCGGGACCGCAACAGGGTGACGAAGCTGTACGGCAACACGCAGGCCATCTATAACAAGGGCGGCTACACCGGCGTAGAAATACAGCGCACGGGTAACTATATCCTCGGGCAGCCCGTCAACACCATCTATTCGTACAAGTTCTCGAAGATTGCGCAGGTAGGGGATACGGCCAAGCTCTCTCATATCAACTTCGGCGGCCGTACGGTCCATCCCGGTGACATCGTACCGGTGGACAAGGACGGGAATAATGTCATCAATGACGATGACCGCTATGTCGTAGGCAAGCTCGACCCCGATTTCTATGGCGGGTTCGGAACGGACCTCACCTATAAGGGCATCGGGCTGACCGTCTTCTTCAACTATTCTTCGGGTCTCAAGCGCATCAGCTCGCTGTATGAAGGCGGTATCCAATCGGACGGGATGGAAGCTGCGTCCGTCGACATGCTCAAACGCTGGACGCCGACCAATACCAATACCAATATCCCGAGGGCAGTATATGGCATTCCCCGGTTTGGCATAGGAGACGTAGACCTGGGTGTACAGGACGCTTCCTTCATTCGGATGTCCGTGCTTTCGCTGTCCTATACGCTGCCGAAGTCTATTCGAAAGAACGTTTTCGACAATGCACGCATCTATGTCACGGGCTCGAACCTGTGGCTGATTACCAGGGACAAGGGATATGATCCTGAAACGGGAGACGGCTTCCCGAATACCAAATCCGTCACCGTGGGATTGAATCTGTCACTTTAATCGACCTTAAACATTCTTTATGCAAATCAGAAACATCATCATATGTGCAAGCCTTACAGCTGCCCTGACGCAGGTCTCCTGTAAGAAATTTTTGGACCAGCAGCCCAAGACGGCGCTGACGCAAGACCAGGCTTTTGCCAAGCTGGATAATATCAAGCCTTTGATTTCCGGTCTATATACCAACTGGCGGAATGTGCGCAAAGACCGCGGCGGATTCATGTTCGAGCTGGGCAGCGACGAAGCCCAGCAGGGCGCCTACCAGGTGATGACCGACCCGGACCAGGCTGCGCTGGATAAATATGACGGTTACATGGTCCCCCGCAACAATGCGCTGACGGGACAGTGGCAGAACCGGTGGCCGATCGTTGTGGCGGCAGCGCAGGCGGTCTATGCTCTTCAGAACAATAAGGAAGACGAGGCTACGCGTACCGAGCTGCTGGGCGAAGCCAGCTTCATCCGGGCTGGCGTCAACTTCGAGCTGACGCAGTACTGGGGTAAAATTCCGATCTCCGATCCCGCTCGTCTCGATCAGCTGGGGACGAAGAGACAGCCGCTGGACCAGGTGTATGCCTATATCATCAACGACCTCGAGACGGCGGTGAAATATCTGCCGGAAACGCAGAGCGATAAGAGCCATGTCACGAAATACGCTGCGCTGGCCTTGTTGGGAAAAGTCTATATGAGCGCACCGGACGATGCAAAAGTTCGTAACTTCCAGAAGGCGGCCGATACGCTGAACCTGATTATCCAGTCCGGTAAGTACAAGCTGCTCACCAACTATGCCGATCTCTGGGATGCGGCTCATCCGAACTCTACCGAGTCCCTCTATGAATACCAATTCAACAATACCTACCCGGACAATAACCAGACCCAGTGGCAGATGGGGTCACGCGCATTGGCCAACTTACCGAGCGTCGGCGCCAACTGTTATTTCGGCGGCTACGATTTGATGGTCCCGACGATGTACTGTTATAGTGACAAGTCTGCTTCCGGACTCTGGGAAGCGGGAGACCTGCGCAAGGCGCAGAGCGTACGGTATGATTTCACCTATAAAGGAATTACGCCGACCCTTTCGACCGGCTTTGGCGGGGATGAGCTGGACCCGCACGTAAAGAAGTACGAGGACCCGAGGACCGATGGAGTCATGAGCTTCTGGTATTCGGGGAAGAACATCTTTTATATCCGTTATGCGGACGTGCTGCTGATGTATGCAGAGTGTCTGAACGAATTGGGGAAGACCAACGACGCGGTGAACCTTATCAATAGCACCGTCCGCGCCAGAGCCTTCGGAGGAACCATCCCCGCGGGTTTGAGCTGGGACCCTGCTATGAGCCAGGACGCTTTCCGGACTAATATCATGGACGAGCGGATGCGGGAGCTTTGCTTCGAGGGCTGGCGGCGCAGCGACCTTATCCGTACGGGTAATTTTGTCAACCTGGTCAAGGCAAGAAACAAGTGGACCAGGCAAAGCGGGACCATCCAGGCATTTAATCAATTGTATCCGATTCCGCTGACGGAAACATTGCAGAACCCGGATATTCCAGCGAGCGATCAGAACCCTGGCTACTGATGGCGTGGCCCCCAGGGCCAGAGGTCATACTAATATTATAATGCATCATACTATGGAAGTAAAAGCATGGTCCGAGAAAATTTCTATTCCAACGTACCCGATCGGTCAGCCGGAGAAGAACCCCATGTTCCTGGAGAAAAGGGTCTACCAGGGCAGCAGCGGGGTGGTCTATCCGCATCCGGTGATCGAGCATATTGCAGACGAAAAGGTCGGACAGATCTATAACGCCGTATTCCTGGAAAACGACTATCTCAGGATCATGATCCTGCCCGAGCTCGGCGGTCGTATCCAGCGAGCCTACGACAAAGTCAGGGGACGGGATTTTATCTATTACAACCAGGTGGTCAAGCCGGCGCTGGTAGGTCTTGCGGGTCCCTGGATCTCGGGAGGTATCGAGTTCAACTGGCCGCAGCACCACAGGCCCAGCACCTATAGTCCCGTGGACTTTAAAATAGAAGAGGGAAACGATGGCAGCAAGACGGTATGGGTCAATGAAATCGAAGTCATGTTCCGAACCAAAGGCATGGCGGGCTTTACCCTCTATCCCGATACCGCTTACCTGGAGATCAAAGGACGCGTCTTTAACCGGACGCCCTTCCCGCAGACATTTTTGTGGTGGGCCAATCCGGCGGTAAAGGTCAACGACGCCTACCAGTCCATCTTTCCACCGGATGTATACGCGGTCTTCGACCACGGGAAGCGGGACGTCTCGGACTTTCCCATCGCTACCGGCACCTACTATAAGGTCAACTACTCGCCGGGGACCGACATCTCCCGGTATGCCAATATCCCCGTGCCCACGTCTTATATGGCCATTCGTTCGAGCTATGACTTTATGGGCTGTTATGAGCACGATACCCAGGCGGGCATGCTGCACGTCGCCAATCATCACGTTTCACCCGGTAAAAAGCAATGGACCT
>JAFDYG010000520.1 GCA_018267545.1 Bacteroidota bacterium | reverse complement strand
ATCCTCATGAACTCCCAGCTGGGCAGCTCGGTCAAGGGCACCTTTTACCACGACGATAGATACAAGTATACCTGCCCGGATATAAAAGTGAGTTATACGCTAGACAAGTCTGATAATCAGCATGATAGCATTTATACAATTGACCTCGCCAGCGCGCGTATCTGGAAGCCCCAGGCCGACGATTTCGTCGTAGACGTGTCCGCCAAGCCACCCGTTGCCGCCGACCTGGCAACGATTGCCCCCCAGCCAGGCCCCAAGGCCGATACCGTCGCCGCCGCCGCTCCTATCGCTTCCACCACACCGCTCGTCGACCCCGTCGTCGAAGACAATAAACGAATCGCAGAGTCTTTTACCAAGCGGAAAGCCGTCCTCAACCGGGAGTTTACCGTGGAATCCGACTCGGTGCGCCTCAGCTTCTACGACAACGGCGACATCGACGGAGACAGCATCTCCGTCTTTGTCAACAGCCAGCTTGCCCTTACCCACCAGGAACTGGCCGCCAAAGCCTTCAATATCTTCCTCCACCTTGACCCTACCAAGGAGGTCAACGAAGTCAGCATGTTTGCGGAGAACCTGGGAAGGATTCCACCCAATACGGCCCTGATGGTCCTCACCGACGGAAAAAATCGCTACGAAGTATACCTCAGCAGCAGTCTTACAGAAAACGCTACTATACACATAAGACGAAAGAAGCCGCTCTAGAGCGGCTTCTTTCTTTATCAGAACAATTCTGTTTGCGGCGGTACTTCCTTCTCTTCTTCCTTATGTCCCCATTCCACCTCGACGCTCTTGGAATAATCGAATAGCTTGCTCCCGACGGCCCTCCAGCCCATCACCTCAACAAAATCCGCTATCTTGATCTTCTGGGTCCTGGCCTGTGCGCCCCTGCCGGACTTGATCAAGGCAATCGGTGCAGGATGCAGAGTGACGGCTTCCAGGCGGTTCCCCTCTCCTTCCTTGATGAAGAGGAATTTGCTCTTCAGGGTGGTCGTCTCGATCTTGAAGCGCTTGACGTTGAATTGCAGCTTCTCGTTATCCAGGTAGATCGCTGTAATGATCTTTTCCGGATCGAAGCGGCGAATCTCGAGAATCTTGTCCGCGTCGAACCGCTGTGTCAGCTCCGTATCGGCCAGCTCATAGTTCCCGTCGTTATAGATGACGAGCAGGCGTTCGTCCCCTTCGAAGCTGCCCAGGTATTCGCCCTTTCCTTCGCTGTTCAGACGACCAAAAGTCGCGTCGAACCAAATCTTACGTCCGCTGAGCGTGGTTTTTCCGGCCTCTTTGAACGTCACCTTTCGAATCGGATACTTGGTGACCTGGTTACCCAGACTCGTGCGGTTCTTGATCTCCAGCTCCTCGAAATAAAAGTCGAATTCCTTGTGCCGGGCCGTACTATTGGGACTCAGCACCACACGCACCACTTCAGCCTCCCCATTGGGGTTGGCGCTAAAATAATGGACCTTGGTCTTTCCATCCTCGCCCTTCGTCAGGTCGTATTCCTTGTCGCGGGTGACGCCCGTTACATTGAAGCGCTTGGCATAGCTGATCCCGCTCTTACCGTCCCCATAGATCATATTATAGGTGGTCCGCTCGTCGTTCTTCCGGAAAACGGCCACGTGCACGATATCCTTGCCGATGAAGGCCTTGTCGGCAACTTTGACGACCTTCATCTTCCCACCCTTGGTAAAAGCGATGATGTCGTCCAGGTCGGAACAGTCGGTGACGAATTCGTCTTTCTTCAGACCCGTACCGATAAATCCTTCCGCGCGATTGACATACAGCTTCACATTGGCAATCGCCACCTGCTGCGCCTGGATAGCTTCGAAAAGCTTCATCTCCGTCTTGCGCTCGCGGCCCTTGCCATATTTCTTCAATAAGTTCTCATAGTAAGCGACGGTAAAATCGACCAGGTTGTTGAGGTCGTGCTTGACCTGCTTGATCTCCGCCTCCAATCCTTTGATCTGAGCATTCAGCTCGTCGATATCGAGCCGGTAGATGCGCCGTACCGGTTTTTCGGTCAGCTTGACGATATCTTCCCGGGTAATATCCCGCTTCAATTGCTTGCGGAAGGGTTCGAAGGCCTTGGCGATCGCCACCAGCACCTTCTCCCAGGTCTCGTGCTTCTTCTCCAGCTCCTTGTAGATCTTTTCTTCGAAGAATATCTTTTCGAGAGAGGTATAATGCCATTTCTCCTGTAGCTCGGCCAGCTTGATTTCCAGCTCGCGCTTCAGAAGCTCCTTGGTATTGTCCACCGAAATAGAGAGCAATTCCTTTACTCCCAGGAACGTAGGCTTCTTATCGACGATCACGCAGGCATTGGGCGAAATACTGACCTCGCAGTCGGTAAAGGCATACAGCGCATCGATCGTGATATCCGGCGAAATACCCGGAGCCAGGTCGATCTGAATTTCGACCTCGGCAGCCGTATTATCCGTTACCTTCTTCACCTTGATCTTTCCCTGGTCATTGGCCTTCAGGATCGAGTCGATCAGCTGCGTGGTTGTAACGCCATAGGGAACATCCTTTATGAGCAGGGTCTTCTTGTCGAATTCTTCGATATGCGCACGCACCCTGACCTTCCCACCCCGCTTGCCATCATTATAGTTGGTAGCGTCGATCATCCCTGCCGTCAGAAAGTCCGGAATGAGATCATACTTTTTCCCCTTCAGGTATTTCATGGCTGCTTCGCAAAGCTCGCAGAAATTGTGCGGCAGGATCTTGGTCGCCAGTCCCACGGCAATCCCCTCGGCGCCCTGCGCCAGCAGGAGCGGGAATTTCATGGGCAGTGTCACGGGTTCGTTCTTCCGACCGTCATAGCTCAGCTGCCAGTCCGTAGTCTTTGCGTTGAAAGCCACTTCCAGGGCAAACTTGCTAAGCCTCGCCTCGATATAACGCGCGGCCGCAGCATCGTCCCCCGTCCGGACATCCCCCCAGTTTCCCTGCGTATCGATCAGCAAATCCTTCTGTCCCATATTGACCAGGGCTTCGCCGATGCTGGCGTCGCCATGGGGATGGTACTGCATGCTCTGCCCGATAATATTGGCCACTTTGTTGAACCGGCCGTCGTCCATCTCCTTCATCGCGTGCAGGATCCGCCGCTGTACGGGCTTAAGGCCGTCTTCTACGGCCGGCACGGCCCGTTCCAGGATTACATAGGACGCATAATCCAGGAACCAGTTCCGGTACTGCCCGGTAACCCCTGATTCGTTTTCGTGAAAATCATCGGCTATTTTCGTCTTCGCCATTGGATATATACTTTTTTACCCCTCGTACAGCTCGAGCGGCTGCCCGTTGGGGTCGGTAAAAAACACAAATTTCTTTTGAGTCAGCTCATCGACACGGACGGGTTCGACGTCCACTCCCTTGCTCCTCAATTCCGCCGCAGCGGCCTCCACATTGTCGACGGCAAAAGCCAGGTGTCTCAGTCCCTTGGCCTCCGGATAGCTGCCCCGTTCCCTAAAATCCGGAAAGGAAAACAGCTCGATCTGGTAGAGACCGTCGATCGCCAGGTCCAGCTTGTACGACTTCCGCTCCGCACGATACGTCTCCGCGATGATCGTAAACCCCAGCACCTCCGTATAAAAAACCTTGCTGCGAGGATAGTCATCCGTCAATATCGCAACATGATGAATCGACTTTATATTCATGAGCCTGCTTCCTCCGTTTTGGCGGCCTTCCCAATTTTACCCAGATGGGTATCCGAAAAACCGCTGAAATATTTTAAACCATATCCCATCGCTCTATCCATACAGGAATGTCCCAGCAGAATCAAACCGACAGACATGGTCAGCGGATTATGCATATACGCCCCGGCCAGATAGACCAGGATGGCCACCGCCTTATGATGGACGAGATTATATCCGATCGCCCCTACCCTATTACCCGCCAAATAAGCGATCATGCTCAGGTCGGGAGCCAGGAACCAAACGAGCCACCAATACCAGGCATAATGCAGCTGGCTCCACAGGTAAATGCTCAGCAGGAATAGGGCTGCTTCTTCCAGTTTGATAAGGTTCTTCATATAAGGACGTTTTTACTAAAGGGCCTATGCGCCTTCCTGCGGCACGGCTTCCCCGGCAGGTACGGTCGATTTTGCCTTTATCTCGAAATCTTTCATCCCCTTCAGCTCGCCCTGTACGTCCAGCTCGCCGGCTGCCGCCAATTGCTTGACCCGCCAAAGCATATACATATCTCCCGTCGTCTGTTTGGCCTTCGACAGGAACTGGTTGATCAATTTGCTCGTCTTTATCCAGTCGCCGGTAATAAACTTGCGCAGCTCCTCGTCGTAGAAAGTATAAGGGTATTGGGAAAGCTTCTTACCCCCTTCGAGGATCCGCACGCCTTTGTCCTCCTGGCAAAGCCGGTTCCATTCGTCCGGATCGATTTCGAACTCGCTCAGCGTAATGGGTCTGGCCAGCTTGCGCGCCTTCAAAAATTCACGCGCAGGGATATCGAACAGGTTGACCGGATAGAAGATCAGCCCCTTCTCATTGATAAAAGGCAGGTTATTCAGATACAGGATAAAGACCCTTCCCTGAAAATCCTTGAGCTGGCTCATCAGCCAGTAATACCCGCACACGTCGTGCTTATTCTGAGCCGCCCAGATCCAGACAAATTCCTGCGAGTCTTCCTGCAGCCGCTGTTTAAGCATCTCCACCGTAGCGGCATCGTTCACCGTTCCATTGTCTACCGCTCCATCCAAATCACCTCCGGCCAGCACATCCCTCCACCACTGCTTCCGGGCTTCGATCCCCTCCTCCGTAAAGATTCCGGCGATCGGCCCAACGGCGAAATCGTCGTCGATCGAGAAGATCTCCCCCGTCAGGGAGGGCTCCAGCTCGATTGCCTTCTTTAAGACTTCGACATCGTTTCTTTGAAAAACAATATGAATCATAAACTATTTCTTCCTTTTTTAATTTGCCGAATGAACCTCATCCGCCAGGTCCAGCTCTACCTTCAAATTCTTGATGATAAAATCCTGCCTCTCCGGCGTATTCTTCCCCATATAATACTCCAGGATCTGCTGAATATGCGTATCCTGCATCACCATCACCGGCTGCTTGCGCATATCCGCACCGATAAACCGGGCAAACTCATCCGGTGAGATCTCGCCCAATCCTTTGAAGCGCGTGATCTCCGGCTTGTTCCCCAACTTCTTTACCGCCGCCTGCTTCTCCGTCTCGTCATAGCAGTAGTGCGTCTCCTGCTTGTTCCGCACCCGGAACAACGGAGTCTCCAGGATATAGACGTGTCCATTCTTGACTAAATCCGGGAAGAACTGCAGGAAGAAAGTCATCAGCAGCAGCCGGATGTGCATACCGTCCACGTCGGCATCGGTAGCGATGACGATATTGTTGTACCGCAGACCTTCGATTCCTTCTTCTATGTTCAGCGCATGCTGCAGCAGGTTGAACTCCTCGTTCTCGTATACGACCTTCTTGGTAAGACCGAAACAGTTGAGGGGCTTACCGCGCAGGCTGAACACGGCCTGGCGCTCTACGTCACGGGCCTTGGTAATGCTACCGCTGGCCGAGTCCCCTTCCGTAATAAAGATGGTGCTCTCCTTCTGCTTCTCCAGGATTGCATCCTTGTCCTTGCCCGTAGGCTCGTCATTATAATGATAGCGGCAGTCACGCAATTTCTTATTGTGAAGATTGGCCTTCTTTGCCCGTTCGTTGGCGAGCTTCTTGATACCCGCCAGCTCCTTGCGTTCCCGCTCGCTCTGCTCGATACGTTTCTTCAGCGAATCGGCGGCCGTAGGATTCTTGTGCAGATAATTGTCCAGCTCCTTGGCCAGGAAATCGTTGACGAAATTCTTCATCGTAGCGCCGCCCTCCTCGACATTCAAGCTGCCCAGCTTGGTCTTGGTCTGGGACTCGAAGACGGGCTCTACCACCCGGACCGAGACGGCAGCGACAATGCTCTGCCGGATATCCGAAGCCTCATAGTCCTTCTTATAGAAATCCCGGATCACTTTGACAAAAGCCTCACGAAAGGCCTGCTGGTGCGTTCCGCCCTGGGTCGTGTACTGACCGTTGACAAAGCTGAAAATCTCTTCGCCATAGTCGTTGTTATGCGTAATCGCCACCTCGATATCCTCTCCCTTGAGGTGGATGATCGGGTAACGCAGCTCGTCCTCATTGGTCCGGCGCTGCAGGAGGTCCAGCAGCCCGTTCTTGGAGACGTATTTTTTTCCGTTGAAATTAATGACCAATCCGGCGTTCAGGTAACAATAGTTCCAGAACTGATTGTCCATATATTCATGGAGATAGTGGAAGTTCTTAAAGACCGTATCGTCCGGGATAAAGGAAACCATGGTCCCATTCGGCTCATCCGTCTTCGTCTCCTTATATTCTTTTGTAAGGACCCCTTTGTTGAATTCGGCCGTCTTTTCCTTGCCCTCGCGGTAAGCGGTGACCTTGAAATAGCTGCTCAGCGCATTGACCGCCTTGGTACCCACCCCGTTCAAACCAACGGACTTCTGGAAGGCCTTGCTGTCGTACTTGGCGCCGGTATTGATCTTGCTGACCACATCCACGACCTTTCCCAGGGGAATGCCCCGGCCATAGTCCCTGATAGTCACCGTTTTCTGGTCCAGGTTGATATCCACCTGCTTACCATAGCCCATCGTGTGCTCATCGATACAGTTGTCGATAACTTCTTTGAGCAGGACATAAATTCCGTCGTCAGGACTGCTTCCATCCCCCAATTTCCCGATATACATACCGGGACGAAGGCGGATATGCTCCTTCCAATCAAGGGTCTTGACACTATCTTCGTTGTACTCGAACAAATTAGATTTTTCTGCCATAATCGGGTCCGATCGTGCACTGGGAATAGCTTATTCCGAAAAAAAACCCATCCCCAGTGCACGTCTGATGATAGGCCTCCGGCCTGCAGACCCGCGGTCCGCAAGGCTGCAATATAGTCAAACGAATTAAGAGCCAGCTTATTTCAATTTCTACATCTGTGGATATTTCCGGGGACCAGGACAAAATCTGACCCCTTTACGCCAAATTTCATTCCCAGCCGCCCATACCCTCCGAGGTTTAATTACATTCGTAATATGACTGCACTATTGCTCACTTTCGAAGAAGTTACCGTAAAGCTCGGAGGAGCCGCCCTCCTCGACCATCTCAACTGGACCATTCATCGCGGGCAGCAGTGGGCCATCGTCGGTCCATCGGGCAGCGGTAAGACCGTCCTTGCGCATACGCTCCTGGGTACGCACTTCTATACCGGACATATCGGTACCCCCGGATTCCGCCGTGTCGCGATCGTCGAGCAGCAGCACCGCTTCAAACACCGCCCCGGCTCGACCGAATTATATTACCAGCAGCGATTCAACGCTTCGGATGCCGATCAGACGATCACTGTCGAACAGGAGCTGGCTGAGTATGCCGGCTGGGACCAGGCTTCGGCCGACTCACGCTGGCTGGACCTCCTACACATTCGTCCGCTGCTCTCCAAACCCCTCATCCAGCTTTCCAATGGTGAAAACAAACGCGTCCAGCTGACCATCGCCCTCCTGAGCCAGCCCGAGCTGCTGATCCTGGACAATCCTTTCCTGGGTTTGGACACCGAAGGCCGCGCTACCCTGCATACCATTATAAATGAGCTTACGACCCGCCAGATCCACATCCTGCTGATCACAAGTCCTAATGAGCTCCCTTCCTCCATTACCCATATCGGCCAGCTCGACCAGGGCAAATGGGTATTCCTGGGCAAGAAAGCCGATTTTCACCCGGACCGGCCCAAAACCGGCATCCAGCTGGACCCGGCTTTGTTAAAAGAACTAAAGGCCGGTGCTGCCCCCGGCGACGACTTTACCGTCGCGGTGAAGATGAGCAACACGTCTATCCGCTATGGAGAAGCCCTGATCCTGGACAATATCAACTGGCAAGTCCGCAAAGGCGAGCGCTGGAACGTCTCCGGGCCCAACGGGGCCGGCAAATCCACGATCCTCAGCCTGATCACCGCCGATAATCCCCAGGCCTATGCCAACGAGATCTGGCTCTTCGACCGCCGCCGCGGTACCGGAGAAAGCATCTGGGACATCAAAAAAAAGATCGGCTTCGTTTCACCGGAACTACACCTCTATTTCGATACCGGAGCCAGCTGCTTCGAAGTTATCGCCTCCGGTCTCTTCGATACCATCGGCCTCTTCCGTCCCCTGAACCCCGAACAGGAAGCCCTCGTCAGCCAATGGATCCGTCTGCTTTCGCTGCAGGATCTAAAAACAAAACGCCTGGCCCAGCTCTCCACCGGTCAGCAAAGGATGGTCCTGCTGGCCCGTGCCCTGATCAAAAACCCACCCATGCTAATACTCGACGAGCCCTGCCAGGGACTCGATGAGGAGCAAACCTCGAGCTTCCGCGGGCTCATTACCAGTCTTTGTGAAGCCTTTGACACTACGCTGATTTATGTAAGCCATTACCGGCAGGAGCTCCCCAGCTGTATCGACCGGTTTCTGCAGCTGGAGAAAGGTAAAATTGTCCATTTGTCCGAGTAAAATTGGGTTTTAGGAATTGCTTAACAGCACTAAAGGGCCAGTCAGGAGGACAGCCCGAAGCCACCCATTCATGGGCGTTTGGGCCCAAGCACTAACGTTGACATATATCCCAAAATAGTGCTTTTGTAGAATAAATTCCACACCCAGCAAGGCTTTCATCGAAAGTTATGGCACAGTCCTTGTAAAATTATCTGTAGGACCCTTGCTCCACCGTAGAAGTGAAACATCGATTACTAATCTTAAATGTTACAACTATGAATTTCACTTCACTCAAACAAATAGCGGCCACTGGTGTCATTGCCGCAGGTCTTTTCGCCTTTACTCATATCAGAGCAGGTTCGATCAAAGGAACCATTTCTCCCGCAGAAGGAGGAGTACGCGCCTGGGCCGAATCCGCTACGGATACCTTGCGAGCCCCCATCGTCAACGGGAGCTACGAGATCACCGACGCCAAGCCTGGTACTTACAAGATCATCATAGAGGCTAAACCTCCCTATAAAAATATCGCCAAAGACGGCATCATGGTCAGTGACGGCCAGTCCGCCGACGCCGGCGAGATCAGGCTCGAGAAGTAAAATGCGGCGATAAATTGCCCCATTATAGAGGCTGTAGGATAAGTGGTCATACGACCCTCGGACCATCTTCCAATGGAAGATAGTCTCGGGGTAAGAGAAACCATCCTGGAAAACAGGATGGTTTTTCTCTTTTTTACACAAACAATTGAATATCAATTAAAAAAGGTTAATTTATTATGAAAGGACGGCCTTCCGGCAAAAGTTCCCCGGACTCCACCGTAAAAGTCGTACCTTTACACTGTTGCTGAAGGCACCTACTACCCAGCCTCAGCCGTCCGATCAGGACCCTCTTACTACCCCATTAATATTCGCGACTGATCTTAACCAAGTTTTGAATTATCTAAAAAAGGTGATGTATGTACTCGTATGCGTTGTTGGAAAAGGGATGCTATTATTTGATTCAGGAACAGGAGACAGGCCCTGTGGGGCTGATTAAGGTGAACATGGAAACGGATCATTGCATGTATGTTTCAACGTATGCCGACTCCGAGATGGTGGTCTGGAAGAAGAAATCCGACCCCATTTATGATATTCTGGAATTGCTGGGGGATGACAAGGTGAAAACGTGGGAATCCATCTATAACAATAGCCAGGACACTTATAACTACGAAGAGGACGAGGAGTAACCCGGAGCCCTCATCGGACGGGGGCGGCGCGGCTTTTCGGTCTTTCGTATTCCATAACTCCACAGTCCAAGCAAAGTGACTATCGCAGACAGCATCAGGCTGATATAATACAGCAGGAAGCTGTCTGTGTTGTCATTGCCGTTGCTTCCGGAATGATGTGCGAAAATATAGATGATCAGGCTGCTCCCGTAGAAAAAGAGTATGGCGGCATAAACGAATACCATCGAGTTTTCAAACCGGCTATGCTCCATCTTCCGGACATATTGAACCAGCCCCGTAGCGCTGAATACCAGGATGAGCAATGTCCCTACCCCTGAGATCAGCAGGCTGCCGGGCATCGTGTGCCCTTTTAGCCCGACTAAAAGACATTCTGTTACGGTATATCCTAATACGGTCCACCATAAGACCTTTCGCTCGCGGCCGGAACAGGCGCCCGCAAAAGCCACCAGCAGCAAAGGCGCTTCCGCCATGGCGAAGAGCAAAGCGAGCCGGCTGATCGTCCCGTGAGCGCCGCCAGCCTTGTGAAGCATCGGCAGATTTACCAGCCCATTAAAAAGCCAGTAGATGCCGAGCATCCAAAAGGTATTCACCTGTCGTATCTTCTTCCAGCCCAAAAACAAAAAGGGGATAAAACAAAGGCCGATGGCCATGTTTGAAACGATGGAGAAGAGTACGGAATAATTACCGGTTTTCAAAGGAGGGTCGTTTAGGATATAAAACAGAAAAAAAAGCCTGTTTATTATGGATAAAACTACTCTCTTTTGTGCAGAATTTACGGTATTTTTCCCCTTGTTTCGCGCTCATAAGAGTTAATTTTGCCCTGCCATGATCTCGCAGCAAACCATACAACAAATCCTCAGCCGAATCGATATTATCGAGATTGTCGGCGGCTTTGTAAAGCTGAAAAAACGGGGCACCAGCTACCTGGGTCTCTGTCCTTTTCACAATGAAAAAACGCCTTCTTTTACCGTCTCTCCCGCAAAGGAAATCTACAAATGTTTTGGCTGCGGCCGCAGCGGCAATACGATCAGCTTCCTCATGGAGCATGAAAAGTATTCCTACGTAGAAGCCCTTCGCTGGCTGGCCGCCCGCTACAACGTCGAGATCGAGGAAAAAGAGCTCAGCCCCGAAGTGCGCCAGCAGCAGCAGGTCGGTGAAAGCCTCTATATCATCAATGCCTTCGCTCAAAAATATTTCTCCGACATTTTATTCAATAACGAAGAAGGCCAGGACATCGGCTTCAGCTACCTGAAGGAACGGGGCTTTACCGAAGAAACCATGCGGAAATTCCAGCTGGGCTATAGCCTCGACCAGCGGGATACCTTTGCCCGGGCCGCCCTGGCTGCGCAGTATAACGTGGAATATCTCGTAAAGAGCGGTCTGGTGGTGGTTCGCGACGAAAGACCCATGGACAACTACCGGGGCCGTATCATCTTTCCCATCCACAACCAGACCGGCAAGATCATCGGCTTCGGAGCCCGTATCATCAAGAGCAATGACCGCGCGCCCAAATACATCAACACCCCCGAGAACGAGCTCTACGTAAAAAGTAAGATCCTGTATGGAGCCTATCAGGCCCGGCAGGCCATCGATAAGCAGGATGAATGCCTGCTGGTGGAAGGCTATACCGACGTCATCTCTCTGCACCAGGCCGGCGTAGAGAATGCCGTAGCCAGCGGCGGCACCTCCCTGACCATCGACCAGCTGCGGCTCATAAAGAAATACACCAACCACCTGACCATCATCTATGACGGCGATGGCGCCGGCATTAAGGCCGCCCTCCGCGGCCTCGACATGGCCCTGGAAGAAAGCCTGGACGTAAAGCTGGTTCTGATCCCCGACAAGGAAGACCCCGACAGCTACGTCCGCAAGATCGGAGCCGCCGCCTTCCGCGACTTCGTCGCCGCCAATAAAAAAGACTTTATCCTCTTCCAGCTGGAAGTCGCCTTGAAAGACGCAGCCGACGACTCCAATAAAAAAGCCGCAGTCGTCAACCAGGTAGCCGAGACCATCTCGCGCATCAATCAAACAGGAGATTTTACAAAGAAACAAGACTATATCCGGCAGTCGGCAGAAATCCTGCGTATCGACGAGATAGGCCTCCAGAACCTCGTCAACAAGTTTACCCGCGATCGTATAGAAAAACAGGAGAACCGCGCGGCAGCAGACGCCCGGGCAAAAGCCGCCGCCCATCCGGCAGCCGGCCAGCCCATCATTGGCGAAGACGGCTTCCCACTGGACGAGATGCCCCCCGACGCAGGCATGCCCCAGGACGAGGAATCCCTTGGTCTCCTGTTCCGTCATGAACAGAACGAGCAGGGGATGATCCGCATGCTCCTGGACTTTGGCTTAAAATCATGGGACGAGAACAATCTCGTAGCCGACTATATCCTGGCGGAAGCCATCGACCTCTACGACCTGATCGATAACAAACGGCTCCTCAAGATCCTCGACCTTTATAAGAACTGGTACGAGCAAGGGCTGGAGCCTTCGACCAAGAGCTTCCTCTATCACGAGGACCAGGAGCTCAGCACCCTTGCAGTCTCGATCATGGACCTGCACCATGAGATCAGCCCCAACTGGAAGGAGCACTACGAAGGCAAGATAGCTACGCCCGAAGACCTCTATAAAGAAGACGTCCTGTCGACCATGCGCTGGCTCAAGCTGCGAAAGATCAAAAGATTGATGGAACAGAATCAACAGGACATGGGAAGGCCGCACAGCGAAGAAGAGCTGATGATGCTCCTGCAAACCCATAAACACCTGAAAGATTTGGAGCGGGAGCTGTTGGACGGGCTCGGTACCGTCATCGTCATATAGCGGTTTAGGCAACGGTAACCAATACCCGCTGGGCCTGCAGCAAGTGCCGCTCGCCATGAGCCACCAGGATACGCAGCGTATCCCCCAGCCGAACCTTCAGCACCCCCAGAAAATGAACGGGAATTTTTATCCGGCGCAGATTCTTGCCTGAGGCATGCCGGAGAATATCGTCCATGGCATCGCATTTCCGCAAAAAGCTCTCCAGCTCCTCCCTCCCATCTACCGCACCTGCATAATGCGCCTTTAGAGCCTTGATTTTAAAAACGCTGCCGTCGGGCCGGGGCATGATCTTATCATACATCCATTCCCCCAGCCAGCTGCTGATGTATTCATCCGAATTCCAGTCGGGCGCCAGTGTGACACGCGAGAGAATACAGCGAATGTACCAGTCGTGGGCGATATTGAGGTGTCCATAAATTTCGGCAATACTCCACTGTTCCGGAGCCGGCTTGTATTGTAATTGCTCGTCGGAGAGACGAAGAAAAAGTTGAGAGCTGGTTTTAATTAGCTCGGTCCTGTCCAATAACTCGGTTACAAGGGCTGACCTGCTAAAAATTGCCATAGAGATAACTTAAAAGCATATCGTTATTAAGCTTTAGGGGTATCGATCAAATATAATACGAAAACCCATGTTGGTGGCTTAATTCAGAGGCAGATACCCAAAAACACTTAGGTGTTATACCCCAAGTGGATGAGTTGAGTCTTTATTCGGTGCGGAGCGTTGACAGTAGAAGGTTTCAGCGAAATTAGGACTGCAGGTTAGCCGCAGCACGCCGGCGCATAGGCGTCTTGTTTACCGTGGCGGCAGGCGTTGTTTTTGTCGTAACGGGAGCTGCCTTGACAGCCACGGTTGCCGCTTTTTTAAAGCGAACGGCTGTCCAGACATGATCGAGGGCTGTCTGCCGCTCAGACTCGTAGCCTGCGCAGGTAATACATCCCCAGCTACACTCCCTGTTGAGCGTAGTAGCGATCTTTGAACCCACTTTAGGATAGGCGACCCAGAACTTTGCATTGGGCTGTAGCGCCGGCAGAACTTCCCGGACTATGTTCCCCAGCTGCTGCTCATTGATCGCAAAGATCAGCGCGAAGTCGATCTTTTTGCTTTTTAACAGCGGAGTGAGGTTCTTGGCAAAGGCCAGCTTGGTGAATTGCTTTTCAATGGAAGAAGGCAGACCCTGTATCAACAGGTTTTTCTCGTCTTGTAACTGCAGTTTTTCCAGTAAAGTTTGGGACATTTCTGGTTCTATTTACGTTGATAGACTTACCCGCAGTTTACTTGCGGGGTGTAAAAGTACAACAAATTATTCTTTTTTAACAACGGAAAAAGAGTCATTGGGCATGTCATTGGACATTTTACGCACCCGCCTGCCCGTTGGGCTGGCCCTTACGCTGACGACGACGGTCCCGGTACTTGAGAATGGGTACTTTGTTCTCATTACCCTTCAACAGCCGGGTAATGTTCTTCTGGTGGGTAAGCAGAACCATGAGGGCCACGGCAATGGCAAACCCCCTGTAAAGGGTTTCCTTGGCATCGAAGATATAGAGGATAAATACGGCAAATGCGACGCTTGCCAGTATCGAGCTTAGGGAGACAAAACGGGTCAGATAAAGCACCAGCAGGAACACAGCCACGCAGCAGATAGCCGCCAGGGGCTGTATAGCGATGATCATTCCAAATAAGGTAGCCACCCCCTTGCCGCCGCGAAATTCGGCCCAAATAGGGAAGATATGACCCACAACGGCAGCCAGACCCAGACCGACCATGAAATTGGTCCGTTCCGTTTCGTCGTGCATATAATAAGGCATGAGGATATAAAGGCTGGTAGCGATGACGCCCTTTAAAACGTCTGCACCCATTACGAAAGATCCCCATCTGGAGCCGAGAACCCTGAAGGTGTTGGTGGCCCCGGCATTGCCGCTGCCATATTCACGGATATCGATTCCAAAACAGGATCTACTGACCCAGATG
>JAFDYG010000051.1 GCA_018267545.1 Bacteroidota bacterium | reverse complement strand
GCGGCTGGGGATGCCTTTACTTCTGCTTTCTTTTTGAGCAGAGCTTTCATTACAATTTGGTATGCCTTATCGGTCATTAGGGCAAATTTAAAAATTAATTGTGCGGTATGCAAATGAAAGTGGAAGGAAGTAAATAAAAAAGCCTTGTAAGATTCTTACAAGGCTTTTCTGTGCCCAGGACTGGATTCGAACCAGCACACCTCGCGGCGCTGCTACCTGAAAACAGTGCGTCTACCAATTTCGCCACCTGGGCATCATCCCGATTGTAGGGTACTGCAGGAAGCAGGTACTTTTCGTTCGGGGGTGCAAATATAGGAAAAGAATGGGTCTTCGACCAAAAAAGAATAAAAAAATTTGAGTATCAGGTAGATGCTTCGGCGGCGGCTTCTTGTTTCTGGCCTTTCCAGCCGATGAGGAGGACGCCGATGATGACGAGGGTGGTGCCGGTCCACTGTTCCCAGAGGAAGGGGTCGCCGAGGAAGAAGTGGGCCTGGAGGATGGTGGAGACAGGGCCGATGGAGGTGACGATGGCGGCGTTGTTGGCTCCGATGCGTTTCATGCCGGCGGAGAGCAGGAAGGAGGGGATGACGGTGGCGATGATGGCCAGGAGGAGGCCGTAGGCCCAGAGGGTGGAGGTGTTGGGGCCGATGGGGAGGTGATGGATGGGGGTGTTTATTTCGCGGAGGAGGAAGTGGAGGAGGATGGCTGTGGTGGCGGAGAGCATGCTATAGGTGGTGAATTTGTTGGCGCCGATGCGCTGGACCATGCGGCCGGTTCCGGAGAGGTAGAAGGCGTAGGTGACGGCGCAGAGGAAGACGAGGAAGCTGCCCCAGTAGAAGTTGGGGTTGGCGGTGTCGATGGAGAGCTCGCCGAAGTAGGCGATGCCGATGCCGACGTAGGTGAGGGCGAGGGCCCAGTATTGGGCACGGCTGATGCGTTGGCGGAAGGCGAGGCTGTTGATGAGGACGGAGAAGGAAGGATAGAGGAAGAGGATGAGGCGTTCGAGGCCGGCGGAGATGTATTGAAGGCCGAGGAAGTCGAAGAAGCTGCTGAGGTAGTAGCCGAGGAGGCCGAGGATGATGACCCAGGTCCATTCTTTTTTGTTCATCTTGACATTGCCTTCCTGGCGGAAGGACCAGATGGCAGTGAAGAGGTAGAATGGGAGGGAGAGGAGCATGCGGAGGGTAAGGAGGGTCAGGGCGTCGGTGTGGGTGGCGCGGAAGGCGAGCTTGACGATGATCGCTTTTGTGGAGAAGAGGATGGCTCCTGTGAACGAGATTAGAAATCCTTTGAGCAGGGTTGAGCGGGGCGGGGCTTTGAGGAAGGTCGAACGGGACATGGACATAAATTTAAAAGCCTCCGGGTGGAGGCTTTTGTATGGTTGGTTAAACTGCTACGTTAAAGTCTCTCAACGCGTCGTTAAGACTTGTTTTAAGGTCGGTGCTCGGCTTTCGCTGGCCGATGATGAGGGCGCAGCTGACACCGTATTCGCCGGCGGGGAATTTCTTCATGTAGCTGCCGGGGATGACGACGCTGCGTGCGGGCACGCGGCCTTTGTATTCTTTGGGTTCGGAGCCGCTGACGTCGATGATTTTAGTCGATTGGGTCAGGACGACGTTGGCGCCGAGGACGGCTTCTTTTTCGACGATGACGCCTTCGACGACGATGCTGCGGCTGCCGAGGAATGCTCCGTCTTCAATAATAACGGGTGAGGCCTGGAGTGGTTCGAGGACGCCGCCGATGCCGACGCCGCCGCTGAGGTGGACGCCTTTGCCGATTTGGGCGCAGCTGCCGACGGTGGCCCAGGTGTCGACCATGGTGCCTTCGTCTACGTAGGCGCCGATGTTGACGTAGCTGGGCATGAGGACTACGTTTTTGGCGAGGTAGGCGCCGTAGCGGGCTACGGCGTGGGGAACGGCGCGGACGCCGAGGTCTTTATAGTTTTTCTTGAGGAGCATTTTGTCGTAGAACTCGAAGGGGGCGAGATCCCAGGTCTGCATCTGCTGGATGCCGAAGTACATGAGGATGGCTTGTTTGACCCATTCGTTGACTTGCCAGGTTGTGGAGGAATTTGGGGTGGAAGCGTCGGTTGGGGCTGCGGTGCGGAGGCGGCCTTTGTCGACTTCTTCGATTACGGCGCGAACTGCGTCGGAGTATTTTGCGTCTTTCAGGAGGTCGCGGCTGGACCAGGCTTCCGTAATCAGGGCTTTCAATTCCATTGCTTGGGTAATTTTTGCGCAAAGGTACTATATTTGCGGCTTTGATATGGATTTTGAGAACGATATAGTGAATTGTTTGGATGTCCTGCAGCGCGGGGGCCTGATTTTGTATCCTACGGATACGATTTGGGGAATTGGGTGCGATGCGACCAGTGCGGAGGCGGTGGCGAAGGTTTATGCGCTGAAGCAGCGGGCTGCGGCCAAGAGTATGATCGTGCTGATGGCGGAGGAGCGGGATGTGCTGAAGTATACAAGTCAGCCGGATTTGCGGGTTTTCGATTATTTGCAGACGGTGGTTAAGCCGACGACGGTTATTTATGAGGGGGCGATCGGGCTGGCGGAGAACCTGGTGAATGAGGATGGGACGGTGGGGGTACGGTTGGTGCGGGAGGATTTTTGTCGTCATTTGATCAAGAGGTGGAGGAAGCCGTTGGTGTCGACGTCGGCGAATATTTCGGGGGAGGCTGCGCCGAGGTTTTTTCGGGAGATTGATTCGCGTGTTAGAGAGGGTGTGGATTATATTGTTGAATACAGACGGGATGATGAGACGCCGAGGGAGGCGTCGGCGGTTGTGAAGTGGAATGCGGATGCTACAGTGACGGTCATTCGACCATAAGGTAATAAGGGCTCGCGGCGGTTGGGCCGGAAAATTCGTAAGTTTGTCCCGTGCAGAAATTCCTTGTAATACAAACGGCGTTTATTGGAGATGTGGTGCTGGCGACGGCGCTCATCGAGAAATTGCATCAGTGTTTTCCGGATGCTAAGATCGATTTTTTGGTGAGGAAGGGGAATGAGGCGTTGCTGGCGGGGCATCCGTGGTTGAATCGGGTGCTGGTGTGGAATAAGAAGGAGGGGAAATTAAAGAACCTTTGGAAGATGGGGGGAGTGATCAGGCGGGAAAAGTATGAGAAGGTGATTAACGTGCAGAGATTTGCGGCGACGGGACTTTTGACGACGTTTTCGGGTGCGAAGGAGACGATTGGGTTTGATAAGAATCCGTTGAGCCGGTTTTTTTCCAAAAGGGTTCCTCATGTGGTGGGAGGGATGCATGAGGTGGATCGGAACCAAAAGTTGATTCAGGATTTTACCGATGGGGTTCCGGCAAAGCCAAGATTGTATCCGACTGCGGCGGATGAGGAGAGGGTGAGGGGGTATAAAGTGGGGACCTATATTACGGTGTCGCCGGCGTCGGTGTGGTTTACGAAGCAGTATCCGAGGGAGAAATGGGTGGAGTTTTTGAAGAGGGTGCCGGAGGAGTATGGGGTTTATTTGTTGGGTGGTCCCGGGGATAGGGGCATTCTGGGGGAAGTAGGGAGAGAGGTAGTGGATTTGAGCGGGCAGCTGAGCTTTTTGCAGTCGGCGGCGTTGATGAAGGGGGCGGTGATGAATTATGTGAATGATTCTGCGCCGATGCATTTTGCGTCTTCGGTGAATGCGCCGGTGACGGCGGTTTATTGTTCGACGGTGCCTTCGTTTGGTTTTGGTCCGTTGTCGGACGAGAGAAATATCGTGGAGGTGAAGGAGAAGTTGGATTGCAGGCCTTGTGGGTTGCATGGGTATCGGGCTTGTCCGAAGGGGCATTTTAATTGCGCTTATAAAATCGAAGAGGGGCAATTGCTTCAAACTTTAGAACGATAATGGAGATCAACTGCACAGAACGGGAGTTATTTGTCTTTCAGAAGGTGGCCCAGGCGGCGGCGGCTTTGAAGCAGCCGGCATATCTCATTGGGGGATATGTCCGGGATAAGCTGATCGGGCGGCCGACGAAGGATGCGGATATCGTCTGTGTAGGGGATGGCATTGCGCTGGCGCATGCGGTGGCGGAGCTGTTGCAGCCCAGGCCGGGCGTGGCGTTTTTCAAGAATTTCGGGACGGCGCAGATCAAGTGGAATGACTGGGAGATCGAGTTTGTGGGAGCAAGGAAGGAGAGTTATAGGGCCGAATCGAGAAATCCGGAGGTTGAACCGGGGACAATCGAGGACGACCAGCTACGCCGCGATTTTACGATCAATGCGATGGCGATCAGTCTCAATGCCGCGGATTATGGGAAGCTGATCGATCCGTTTGGGGGAAGGGAGCATTTGGAGCAGCGTTTGATCAAGACGCCGACGGACCCGCTGCGGACGTTTAGCGATGACCCGTTACGGATGATGCGGGCGATACGGTTTGCGACGCAGCTGAATTTTACGATTGCGCCGGAGACGCTGGATGCGATCGTGAAGGATGCGCCGCGGATCAAGATCATTTCGCAGGAGCGGATAACGGATGAGATGAATAAGATGGTGATGTCAGCAAAGCCGTCGATTGGGTTTGATTTGTTATATAGGACGGGGTTGCTTAAGATTGTTTTTCCGCAGATGGTTGATCTGGTGGGGGCGGAGTATGTAGATGGGCATGGGCATAAGGACAACTTTTACCATACTTTACAGGTGTTGGACAATATCAGTCCGAATACGGACGACTTGTGGCTGCGCTGGGCGGCTATTTTGCACGATATCGGCAAGCCGGCGACAAAGAAGTTCGAGAAGGACCATGGGTGGACTTTTCATGGGCACGAGGTCGTGGGGGGGCGGATGGTGCCGAAGATCTTTACGCGGCTGAAGCTGCCTTTGAACGAAAAAATGCGTTTTGTCCGAAAGATGGTGGAATACCATTTGCGTCCGATAAGTCTGACGAAGGAGAATATTACGGATTCGGCGATTCGCCGGCTGCTGTTCGATACGGGGGACGATATCGATTCGTTGATGACGCTTTGCGAGGCGGATATTACGTCGAAGAATAAGCAAAAAGTGCGGCGTTTTCTCGAGAATTTCGAGATGGTCCGGCAGCGGTTGAAGGAGGTGGAGGAGAAGGATAAGATTCGGAACTGGCAGCCGCCGATTACGGGTGAGATGATCATGGAGAAGTTTGGGCTGACGCCGGGGCGGATGGTGGGTGAGCTGAAGAATGCGATTCGGGAGGCGATATTGGATGGCGTTATCGAGAATAATTACGATGCGGCGTATGAATTTATGATGAAGAAGGCAGGGGAGCTTGGATTAGCATAATTGATGAATTATTGTATCTTGTGACCTTAAAATTGCACTTTTAGTCATGGCGATATTGAAATTTCGGGTATATTTCGAAGAGGACGATAGCATTTACCGGGACGTGGCTGTAAAGCATACGCAGTCTTTTCTGCAGCTGCACCAGGTGATTTTGAAGGCGTATGAATTCGATAATAAGCACCAGGCCACCTTCTATCGCAGTAACGATAACTGGCAGCGCGGCAGGGAAATTTCACTGGAGAAGTATGACAAGGCTTATAAGGCCGAACCTTTACTGATGGCCGATACGGCCATCGGTACGGAGATTTTCGATCCGAATCAGAAGTTTATATACGTATACGATTTTACCAAGAACTGGAGCTTTCTTGTCGAATTGATCAATGTTTCCAAAGAGGAAAGCGGCAAGCTGGAGTATCCGGCGGTTGTCAAGTCCGAGGGTATTCCTCCGTCGCAGTATGGCACAAAGGGCTTGGTCGGTGACAAGCTGACCGAGATCGAGGAGAAGTACGATCTGACCAAGGGGACGGAAGGCTTTGGGGAAGAAGGCGAGGATGGAGATTCGGACTCCGAGGAGGAGGAAGAACAGGGCGAAGAAGGAGGAGAGGACGAAATCATTTAGTGCTATAATTTGCCATCACCTACTGTTATAGTCATCGTGGGGCCCACGGCTGTGGGTAAGACGGCTGCAGCGGTTCGTCTCGCGCAGCGGCTGAATACAAAAATCATCTCGGCGGATTCGCGGCAGTGTTATCGCGAATTGAATATTGGAGTCGCTAAGCCTTCGAAGGAGGAGCTTGGGGCGGTCGAACATTTTTTTATCGATTCACATTCCATTCATGAAGAGGTCAATGCTTCGGTTTATGAGCAGCTGGCGCTGGGCTGGGCTTCGGAGATTTTCCGGGAGTCGGATACGGCTGTGATGGTTGGGGGGACGGGCCTTTATATAAAAGCGTTTACGGATGGGCTCGATGATATTCCGGCGGTGGATGCGGCTATTCGGGAGCGGATCCAGCAGCAGTATGAGGAGGGGGGGATTGGGTGGCTGCAGGAAGAGGTCCGGAAGTATGACCCGGAGTATGCGGCCAGTGGTGAGATGTTGAATCCGCAGCGGATGATGCGGGCGTTGGAGGTGAGGTTGTTTACAGGGGTTAGTATTTTGGCTTTTCGCCGGAGGGAGCCTCGGGTGAGGCCGTTTGAGGTGCGGAAGATCGGGATAGAGCTTCCGAAGGAAGTGTTGCACCGGAGGATAAACGAGCGGGTGGACAAGATGATGGAGGCGGGGTTGGCGGAGGAGGTGCGGGGGCTGCTGCCGTATCGCAGCCATAACGCTTTGCAGACGGTGGGGTATCGGGAGCTGTTTTCCTGGTTGGATGGTAAATGTTCATTAGAGAGTGCCGTCGCGGATATAAAAAATAATACCCGTCATTATGCCAAAAGGCAGCTTACCTGGTTCAGAAGGGACCTTTCGGTAAAATGGGTGGGACCGGAAGATGATTTTTTTGTATCTTAGGATATGCGATTGTCCATATTCCTTTTCCTAGTCACTGTCACTTCGCTGGCCAAGGGCCAGACGGTCATCGACGTAAGTAAGAGCGATGCCAATGTCGTTGGGCAGGAACAGCTCGCCGGAAATGTCGGGGGCGTTTATTTCAATCTTATCAAATATGTAAAGGTGAAAGAGGGGTCGCCGTATTTTATCGACGATTGGTCGAAGGGCGCGATCGTGCTGCCGGGCGGCAAGACCTTCAATCACCTGGATATAAAGCTGAATCTGCTGGACAACGAGGTCCATTATATGGGCGCCGATGGGAAGGAGATGGTGGCTTCTGTGCCGATCAGCGAGGTTTTGTTTGGGGATAGTACGACGCCGACGCATTATACTTTTATAAACGGGAGTACGCTGGCCGACCAGACTCTGAGTAATATCTGGCTGGAGGTGCTGGTCAATGACAAGGTGAGCCTGATGCATCAGCTGCGGAAGAAGATTCTGACGGGTTCGAATTATGGGAGCGCTACGGAGGAGCAGACGATACAGACGGCGGATTTCTATTATTTGCAGATGAATGGGAAGCTGCAGCGGGTGGGGAGTTTTTCGGATTTGCCGGGGATGTTCGGGTGGAAGAAGGAGATGGTCGCTCAGTTTATAAAGACTAATCATCTTAGGGGGAAGTCACCCACAGATTATGCGCAAGTTGTTGAATATTATAATAAATTGAACGCGGCGGGCTAGAGGAGTTAACGTAAAGGTAATATTGCGGTAACATAGTTTAGTCCGAATATTGGGCAACTTTTGGAGGGCCCGCGGTTTTGATCGTGCGGGGCCTCGATTGGATAAACTTCAACGCAACGAGTGGTTCAGAATCTGCACAAACTGATCGCCAGAGAGTTTGGCGATGACTTTTTATGGGGAGTGGCGATGGCGGCCGCCCAAAATGAAGGAGCCTGGAACAGTTATGGCAAGGGGCCGTCTATCTGGGACTCTTTTTCCCGTCGGCAGGGGAAGATCAAGGGAGGCGGAAAGCCTACGATCGCCTGCGATTTTTACCATCGATATAAGGACGATATTTTACTGGCGAAGGCGCTGGGGTTTAAAGTATTCCGGTTCAGCCTGTCCTGGGCGAGGATTTTGCCGGAGGGGACGGGGCGGGTCAATAAGGAGGGGGTGGCTTTTTATCATCGGGTTATCGATGAGTGTTTGAAGCTGGGGCTTACACCTTATGTTACTTTATATCACTGGGATTTGCCGGTGCCGCTGGAGAAGGAGGGGGGATGGACGAGTCATTTGATGCTGAAGTGGTTTACGAGGTTCGTGACGTTTTGTGCGGAGGAGTATGGGGGGAAGGTGAAGGATTGGATTGTGCTGAATGAGCCGTTTGGGTTTACGAGTCTGGGGTATATGCTGGGGAGGCATGCGCCGGGGAGGATGGGTCTTTCTAATTTTTTGCCGGCGATACATCATGCGGCGTTGGCGCAAGCGGATGGGGGAAGGATAGTGAGGGAGAAGGTGAAGGGGGCGCATATTGGGACTAGCTTTTCCTGCTCGGAGATCGTTCCTTATACGAATGCGCCGGAGGATGTGGCGGCGGCGAAGCGGATGGATATTTTGATGAACCGGTTGTTTATAGAGCCGGCGCTGGGGCGGGGGTATCCGCGGGAGGATTTTAAATTTTTGGAGAGATTGGAGCTGCATAACCGGAGCTGGAAGTATACGGAGCGGATGCAGTTTAATTTCGACTTTATTGGGATACAGAACTATTTTCCTTTGGTTATTCGACACAATCCGTTGATTCCGATTGTGCAGGCTTCGGAGGTGAAGGCTTCTGCGCGGAAGGCGCCGAGGACGGATATGGGGTGGGAGATCAATGGGGATAGCTTCTATCGGATTCTGAAGCGGTTTTGGCTGTATGGGGGGGTGAAGGAGATTATTGTTAGCGAGGGCGGGGCGGCGTTTAGGGATCAGCTGGTGGATGGGGTGGTGGATGATCAGCGGAGGATTGATTATTACCAGGAGTATTTGCTGGCGTTGTTGAGGGCGAAGAAGGAGGGGGTGAACGTGAAGGGGTATTTTTGCTGGACGTTGATGGATAATTTTGAGTGGGCGGAGGGGTATAATGCGAGGTTTGGGTTGATTCATGTGGATTTTGAGACGCAGTTGAGGACGATAAAGAATTCGGGGTATTGGTTTAGGGATTGGTTAAGTACGCGTTAATGAGGCATCTTTTTCGGCGGGAATTTCGTTTGTTGTTTTATGGGATTGTTGCGCTGCCGCCGGAATGTTGTTATTGGGTTGGTTGTTTTATTGATTTACTGGGTGAATGCCCAGTGGACGGTTCCGCCTGCGGCGGTCCCGTCGGGGTCGGCGGGGGTTGGTTCTGCGGGTTTTTTGGGGGCTGCGGCCTGTGTTTCCTGTCATAAGGCTATTTGTGATTCTCACGCTGTTACTGCGCATTTTCTTAGTTCATCGGTGGCTTCTTCTGTTAGTATTAAGGGGAGTTTTCGCGGCTCGCGGAGCAGGGTTGTTTTTAATGACCGGTTGGAGGTATTGATGGAGAAGCGAGGGGGGAAGTTTTTGCAGACGGCGATGTTCAATGGGGCGCTTTATGAGAGTGAGGCGTTTGATGTGGTGATTGGTTCGGGGCGGAAGGGGCAGTCTTATTTGTATTGGGATAGTGTGCGGCTTTTTCAGCTGCCTATTTCTTATTATACGCCGTTGGATAGCTGGTGTAACAGTCCGGGGTATCCGACGAACCTGGTTTATTTCGGCAAGCAGGTTCCGGGGCAGTGTATGGAGTGTCATGCGACGGGGGCGAAGCTGATGGAACTGGGGGATGGGGCGGTTGGGTTTGATCGGGGGAGTATTGTTTATGGGATTGATTGTGAGAGGTGTCATGGGGATGGGGCTGAGCATGTGAAGTGGCATATGGCGCATGTTGGAGAGAAGGGGGGGCATGCGATTTTGAATGCGGCGAGGTTGGGGAGGCAGCAGCGGCTGGACGGCTGTGCGTTGTGTCATTCGGGGTTTCGGCGGCAGGTGATGCCGTCGTTTTCATTTAAGGTAGGGGATACGTTGGATAAGTTTTCCACGGCGGTTTATGATACGGGGAGTGTGGCGGGGTTGGATGTGCATGGGAATCAGTATGGGTTGTTGACGGGGAGTAAGTGTTTTAGGGGAAGTGCGCAGATGGATTGTTCGTCGTGTCATGATGTGCATCGGGATGAGGCGGGGAAGGTGGGTGTGTTTTCGCAGCGGTGTATGAGCTGTCATGGGGCGCCGGGTTCGGTGGTTGGCGGGGCGCGGTTGGCCGGATGCAGCTTTGGGCCGGTGAAGGAGAGGGGGCTCGTGGGGAACTGTGTGGATTGTCATATGCCGGCTTTGCCGTCGCAGAAAATATTATTGCAATTCTCAGGAGCGGCAAAGCCGGTGCATGATTTGGTGCGGACGCATCGGATTGGGATTTACCCGGAGATTAGCGCCGCGTATTTGAAATCGCGAAAGTAGGATGCTCTGCGGTGGCGGATGGGCCGCGGCGACTAATGGAAGTCGCGGTTGATGGCGTTGCTGAAGGTTTTGAGGCCCCAGCCGCCGCCGACGATGATTCTTCTGACGGTCATGAGGGGATCGGTGGGATCCATTTTATCTGCCAGCTGGAAGGACATCAGGAATCCACGTTTGCGGAGCTCTGGGAGGGCCTGGCGGTTTTGGAGGCCGAAGGGATAAGCAAAGTATTTTATGGGTGTGCCGGTGATGGCTTCGAGTGTCTTGGTAGGCTTTTCGATTTGGGTTACCCAGTCCTGGCCTTGATATTTACGGACGTTGTGGTGGTCCCAGGTGTGGCTGCCGATGACGTTGCCGGCGGTATATAGTTCTTTTACCTGGTCTTTGGTCATGTAATGGGGGAGGCGGTTCAGCGATACGGTCATAACGAAAAAGACGCCTTTGAAGCCGTACTTTTTCATTTCGGGCCAGGCGAAAGTGTATTGGTCTTCGTCGGTATCGTCGAAGGTGAGCATGATGGGTTTGCTGGGAAGCGCTGCGCCTTTTGTGAGGTAGGCGTAGAGCTGGTCGGGTAAGATGGTATGATAGCCGCTGTCGTGGAGCATTTTTAGCTGCGCGCTAAAGTCGGCCCGGGGCATGATATAGTCTTTTGCGCCTTTGGAGTCGGTAGGTTTCCAGTCACGGATTTGGTGATAGCAAAGGATGGGTACTTCTTTGCGGCTCAGGATGACGGAAGGCGGGGGGATATCCGAGGTGGGCGTGTTGTTGGGTTGATCGATGGGAGTTGTTGTAGAGAGCATAGCTCCCAGGCTAGCACAAATAAGAAACTTGATCATGGCGTTTTAATAGTGAATTTCCCGTAGTAACGGGGAGTTGAATAAATTATTTTATATAATAATGTTAATGCGGCAGGTTGGTGGATAAGTTGTGTACGGCTCGGCGGCGGCAGATTTTTGCTGCTGCGGTGGGCCGGAGAGGCGGTTCAAAGCGGCAGGGTTTCGACGATGGCTTCGAGCCATTGCTGGTCGGTTTCGGAAAAGTCGTTTAGGTTGACGCTGTCGACGTCGAGAACGCCGAGCACTTCTCCGTTGCGGATGATGGGGACGACGATTTCGGATTTGGACAGGCTGCTGCAGGCGATGTGTCCGGGGAAGGCTTCTACGTCGGGGACGATGAGGGTTTTGGCCTGGGCCCAGCTGGTGCCGCAGACGCCGCGGCCTTTGCGGATACGGGTGCAGGCGACGGGGCCCTGGAAGGGGCCGACGACGAGCTCGTCGTTTTTGACGAGGTAGAAGCCGATCCATAGCCAGCCGAATTGTTCTTTTAGCGCGGCTGCTACGTTGGCGAGGTTGGCTACGATGTCGGTTTCGCCCTCCATCAGGGCACGGATTTGGGGGAGGAGGGATTGGTATTGGATACTCTTGTCACCCTGGACGATGGTTAAATCTTCTGCCATTGTGCAAAGATAAAGTCCCGGCTTCAATTGATGAAACCGGGACTTGGTGGTGGCCGCGGGGGCGGGTTGTGTGATTCAGCCAGGTGGGCGGGTTGGTAGGTGACCGGCCGGTGGTCATGGTTGGTGACCGGGTTGTGTGACTCGGTGATGACCGGTTATTGGGTTGGGCGGTTCGGGCGGTTGGGGTGCGGTTCTAGTAAGTGATATATCCTACTCCGCGGGCCAGGTAAACACTTTCGGTAAAGCTGCCGGCGCGGTAGATGCCGAGGTCGTTGGTGACCTGGGTGATGGTATAGTTACCGAGGTAGACGCTGTTTTGGCCTGCGGGGACCTGGACGACGTTGTCGGTGTGGGTGTAGATGCTATTGTTATTGTCGTAGTAGGTGGTGTTGTCGTCGCTGACGTGGAAGGCGACGTTGTTGGGGAGGTTGAGGGGTGTGGTGTAGCTGGCGTCGGAATAGATCTTGAGATAGCAGTCGTCGGTTTCGTACTCGTCGTAGCCCTGGCCGTAATTATTATAGGAGTAGTTGGTCTGGACGTATTCGACGCGGGCGTAGGCGTGGGGGGAGTACATGAACGAAACGGTTTGGATGTCGCCGGCGGAGAGGTAGTATCCCTGTCCCCAGGTGGAGCCGTCCAGGCGGGTCATAACGGGATTGCCGTTGCTGAAGGCATAGGAGCCGTATAACATAATTGACTCGAAATCAAATCCTTCTAGCTGGAATCCTGCGAGGTTCATGTCGGTATAGGTTTCGAATTGGTAGACGGTACTGGCGTTGTTGGGATTAAGGTTATTCAGATTGATGTGAATCCAGAAGTTTCTGTCGGCCCGGCTTTGTTCGTGGAAGAGTCCGATATGATGGCCAAATTCATGCAGGACGGTGGTGTAGTCGAAATCCTGGAAGTTGTTGTTCGAGTTTGGAAGCTCCAGGCTGATGGCTTGACGGCCGCCCGCCATTCCGATCGAGGTGGAAGAGTAGCCGGAGCCGATGGCGCCGGGGGAAATGGCTACATAATTAGCCTGGTTGGTCCGGGGGACGATCGTTATATGGCTGCCGCTGTTGTTCCATAGCTGGATGGCGGTGTTGATAGAGTTGAGCTCTGCGGGGGAGAAGGGCGCCAGGGCGTCTTCGATGGCGTAGGGGATTTGTCCGCCCGGCCATAGCTTGGAATAGCTGTTGTTGAAGGTCTTTGCAACGGTTTTGTTCGAGGATTGCCGGGACAGCTTTTGGAAGGCTTCGGGGCTTAGCATGATGTCTCCCTGGAAGACGTATCCATCGGCTTTTTTGATGAAGTGGAGGGTATCTTTTCCCTGGAGGGTGACTACTTCTCCGGTTAGGCCGGGATAGGCTGCGGGGATGACTGATGGGGTTGCGGGAGGGGCGGTTTTTGTGGATGTGGCGTCGGGTTGTTTGAGATTTTTTTGGCAGGAGGAGACGATGAGAAGGAGCGTGGCGCACAGGGTGGCGCCGGATAGGCTAAGTTTCATTTGAATAAGGTTTTATTGTTAATGAAGTTAACAAATTCCGGCTATACGGCAAGGTTATGTAAATGTAAACATCCGTGGGGGGTGGGATAGGGCTTCCAGGGAAAGTCCTTATATTAGATGTACCAATTTGTATAAGCATGAGAAAAACCTACACCCTTGCCGCCCTCTTTGTCGTTAGCTTTCTTCCTTTTGTAAATGGACAGACGGACCCGCATAGCGGTACTGTACAGCCGGCACGTGCTGCTGCGGCAGATAAGGCTTCTTCGGCCGATAGTGTGTTTGTGCTGCGACCTGATCGCGTGTTCGATGGAGAGCAGGTTCATGAGGGCTGGGTAGTGGTGGTGCGCGGGAAGGTGATCGAGGCGGCGGGTCCGGCGGGTTCGGTGAAGGCGCCTGCGGGGGCTGTTGTTTTGGACCTGAAAGGCGAGACGTTGCTGCCGGGGTTGATCGAGGGGCATAGTCATCTTTTTCTGCATCCTTATAATGAAGTCTCGTGGAATGACCAGGTTTTGAAGGAGTCGAGGGCGGAGCGGACGGCAAGAGCCACTGTGCATGCCCGTAATACCTTGCTGGCTGGTTTTACTACCGTTCGTGATTTGGGAACAGAAGGGAGTTTGTACGATGATGTTGGGTTGAAGCAGGCGATCGAGAAGGGGATTATCCCGGGGCCGCGGATGCTGGTGGCTACGCGGGCGATCGTGGCTACGGGTAGTTATGGGCCGAAGGAGCTTTCATACGACTATGAGTCGCCGCATGGCGCGGCGGAGGCGGATGGAGTGGAGGGGATTACCCGGGAGATCAGGACCGAGATCGGGAAGGGGGCGGATGTAATTAAGATCTATGTGGATTATAGGTGGGGTGTGAATGGGGCGGCCGCGCCGACTTTCACGGTGGATGAGCTGAAGAAGGCGGTGGAGGTGGCGGGAAGTGCGGGCCGACTGGTGGTGGTGCATTCTTCGACTACGGAAGGTATGCGAAGGGCGATCGAGGCGGGTGTGGCTACGATCGAGCATGGGGAGGGGGGGACGCCCGAATTGTTTGCTGCGATGAAGGCGAAGGGGATTGCATTGTGTCCGACGCTGGCGGCTGGGGATGCGATTTCTCAATACAGGGGTTGGAAGAAGGGCATCGACCCGGAGCCGAAGGGGATTCGGGAAAAGCGGGAAAGCTTCAAGCTGGCGATGGCTTCAGGGGTGACGATTTGTATGGGTGGAGATGTGGGGGTGTATACGCATGGCGATAATGCGAGGGAGATGGAGGCCATGGCGGATTATGGGATGAAGCCGCTGGATGTGCTGCGCGCGTCGACTTCGGTGAATGCGGATGTGTTCCGGATTGCGGGGAAGGTGGGAAGGGTGAAGGCGGGGTTGTTGGCGGATTTGTTGGTGGTGGATGGGGATCCGACGACCAGTATTTCGCAGGTACGGAAGGTGAGGCTGGTAATGAAAGATGGCAAGATTTACAAGTAAGATAGGCGGGAGTGCATAGGGCAGTAGGGTTAGAGGTAAGTATATTGGCGGATTAGGTCGGCGTGGTCGGGATATTGTTCGCAGAGGGGGGCGCGTTCGGCGAGCTCGAAGTCGGCAAAGTCGAAGCCGGGGGCTACGGTGCAGCCGGCCAGGGTGTATTCGCTGCCGGGGGCGGGGGTAGAGGCAAACCAGCTGCCGGCCTTTATGATTGCCTGGAAGCTGTCGCCGTTTTCGGGGTTGGAGCCGAGGCGGTGGGTGAGGAGACGGCCGTTGTGGTTGATCTCATAGATGAGAAGGGGGTCTCCGTAGTAGAAGTGCCAGAGTTCGTCCGCGGCGATTCGGTGGAAGCCGGAAAACTGGCCCTGGGATAAAAGAAAATATATACAGGTGGAAGCGTTGCGGTCGCCCTGGAAGAAAAGGGGGAGGGTTGATCGGGGGATGGTAAGGTCGGCGCGATAGGTTTCGCGGAAGGCTCCGCCTTCGATGTGACTGGTTAGCTGCAGTTTGTCGATCCAGTAGGAGGCATTAGGTCGCATAAAATAAATTAAAGGGTCTATGACTGGGCTGGGCCAGGGGCTATGTTTAGGCAGGGCTATGCCCTGCGGTGTTTTTAGGGACGATTGTTTTTGTGGTGTCGAGGTGCGTTTTGTACTGGTTCGTCGGTCGTGGTGGTGGTTGCTCTTGGATTAAGGTTGGTTTGTGGTGGTTAGGCCGTTAAGGTTCGATGGTTACGTGAGCGCCATAGACGTCGGCAAGGGAGTCCCGGATATGGGTGGTGTCGCGGATGCCGGCGGCGATGGGGAAGTAGAGTTTGAAATAGGCAGAGTCTTTTTGGTCCATCTTTATATTTAGCTGGTAGCCAATTAGTTGATTGTAACGCCTGAGGGCGCGGTTTTTATTACCGGTTTCGAGGATGACGAAGCGGTAGAGGGATTGGCCCGCGCTCGGTACGGGAACGTAGGAGGTTGCGGGGGGAGGGGGGGCCGCGCCGGCTGGCGTGGTCGCGGGAACGGCAGCTGTTGTGGTTGGGCTGGTGGCTGCGACGCTTGTGGACGGGTTGGTGGTTGGCGCGCCAGCGGTTGAGCCGGTTTTGGCGGTGTCTTTCCGGGTGCTGTCTCCTGTCGCTGCGACGGTTGTGGAGTCGGTGCGGGAGGGGACTGTTTCCGGGATTACTTTGGCTTGCTGTTCGTTGGGTTCTACGAAATTGTTCTTTTTATAGAGATAGTATCCACCCCAGCCGATGATGATGAGGCCGCCGACGAGGGCGACGAGCAGCAGCACCTGTCGGTTATTGTTGGCTTGGGCTTCGTGTGGGCGGGTGGCCTCCTCGAAGGCGGGTGTCGATTTTCGTTCGGTGATGGGGTCTTCGAGCCTGGCGACGACGTATTCCCCAGGGGTGAAGTCCAGGTTTCCCTCTTTGTTTTTCAGGAGGGTGCCGATTCCTTCCAGGTAGAAAGGTTTACCGATATTGAGAAGCTGGCGACCGGTAGTCAGGAAGAAGTCCAGATCGGCCGCTGCCAGGGACTTCATTTTGCCGGTGTGTTCTTTAATAAAGAGGATAAGGGCCTCGTCCGGTGTGGAGATGTTTGCATTTTTGAAACTGATCCCGGAAGCTGGAACCTGCCCCATGCGGTCTGATTCCTGGGGGATGACTGCGCCGGCGTCGAGTGTAAAGCTCCCGAGGCCGGGTAAGTCCAGCTTTCTGGTCTGATACAAAAATTGAGAGAGTAGTAGTGGTAATTTCAAACCAACGGATTTTGAGTGAGGCTAAGGTAAAAAAACTTCTTCGTAAAATATTGGAAATGAAAATTTGTTCCGGGGGTAGGGTAAATTTGTGCGGGAGATTATGGCCTTTGGCGGAGGGGTTGGTGGTGTTTGGTCGATGGGGGATGCGGCTCGTTTTGGGACTAAATTCATAAATGATGTTAACCAAGGAAGAAGAAGGTTTTATCCAATATTGGGAGAAAAATCGGGAAAAGCAGAAAAAGGCGGTCCGGCAGTTTTTGATCGGGATTCCGCTGGGGTTATTGATTGTGATTCCGACGGTCATTAGTTTGACTTCGGGGTGGTATAAGCGGGCGGAGATGGAGGCGAATAGTTCGGATTTCGACCCGAAGGTGCTTTTTGTGGCGTTGCTGCTGATTGTGGGGTTTGGGTCGGTGTTTTATTCGAAGTGGAGGTGGGAGCAGTATGACCAGCGGTATAGGGAGCTGGTGGCTAAGAGGGATAGGGGAGCTTCGCCGGGGGGCGGGGCTGGGGCTCGGGATTTGGGGGCTGGAAGTGGTTTGGGGGAGGGTGGAAGTGGTTTGGGGGAGGGTGAAAGTGGTTTGGAGGGGGCGCCGCCGGCGGGGAAAGTGGACCCGGAGGAGGGTGAAAATAGAGGAAATTAAAAAAAAATGATTTTTTTTAATTTTCCTTGCAGCAAATCGAAATAACCAGTTGTCTAATTTATCGGAGGCTTCAATTGCCACGTATATTGCGTAAAAAATTGGAATGAGATTTTTACCCTGGTTTTTAGCATTGACTGTCTTAGGTTTAGGTGCGTGTTCGAAGAAAAAGTGTGATTATACGGATGATGGGGTGATAGCACCGATGGCCGAGCAGAATGCGATTAAGAAGTACCTTGATTCGGCGGGCATAAAAGCCAGTTTACACGAAAGGGGTTTTTATTATAAGATCGACAGTACGGTATTGGGGACGGGAGCGAATCCCGGGGAGTGTTCACCGATTACAGTGGCTTATACCGGGACTCTTACAGACGGGACCATATTTGATCAGCAGAATAGCTACGCGACACAATTATCTAACCTTATCGATGGCTGGCAACAGGGCGTACCTCTGATTAAGAAAGGCGGCAGAATTTGGTTGTATATACCGCCTTCCCTAGGTTATGGATCACAGTCCATTTCGGCGGGAAATGTAACAATACCGGCTTCTTCCATCCTGATTTTTGATATACATCTGCTTGATGTGCAGTAACCATGAACTACCTGCTAGAGCCCGGCTAACCTCCGGGCTTTTTTTATTTTTTCACTTTGCTCCGAGGACCAGTTCTGCCAGCGAAGGAGTAATCACCATCTGATAGCTTATTATTTTGAAATTGCTTGCCATTGCAGGAACGCGCTGCTGCGCATAACCCCTCCGCGCTTTGATAATTATTGGATTTTATGTTTAACAAGCGATATGGAGTAAAGACTTCTGTTTTGTAACATCTGTTGTCATTCAGATTATTAGGTTTTTACTAACGGGAAAACATGCAAAGATTTATAATATTAAGCGAAGTTGAACTGTCAAAATTTGCGGCGGCGATATGTGTTGAATAATTTTAACCCGGATTAAAAAGGTTAAGGTCATACTGATTAGTGGCAACAAGTCATCGGGTGTTCAGCAGCATAGTGTCCCGGTGCCGATGTTCAAAAAGGTTATCAAATAACAATCATATGAATACTACAACCTCGACTCTCGTTCTATTTCCGCCCGGCAATACCGCATTATGGGGTGCAACTGCACAAGTGGCTTTACAGTACTCGATATAATCAGGCATAACTGCAATGCAGGCCTGAGGCTGAGCAAGTTCTTCAGAACGGGAAATTGAATTGTTCAAGCTTACCAAACCTAAACCTCTAAACGTGAAGCAACTACTATCATCCAATATCCGGGTTGGATCGTACGACCTGGATTCAGAACAGGTTCTCAAGATCCTTTTGACCGTAGACCGATTAATGACGGTTCAACAGCCATTTCTTCGACAGGGATATACGTTGAAGGATCTTTCCCGGGACACTTCGTTGCCTTTGCATCATTTATCTGCTTTTATCAATCAATATCACGGTATTCGATTCAATGAGTTTATCAACCGGTACCGGATATCTCATATCAAACAAAGGATTGAAAATGAAGAGTGGAAGATGAAGAAGCTGGAGGCAATTGCCGAAGAGTCGGGTTTCAATAACAGGAACACATTTTCGATAGCATTTAAAAAGGTCTACGGTCAGAGCCCATCGGAATACATGAAAATGGTTCGGAAGGTCGATTTTGCCAATGGCTTTTCAAACTAACGACCGGATATAAACCATGTCGCAATTGTCATTAAGCCTGGAGGAAATCCGTGTGATTTACCAGCGCCTGAACCATTTTCTTACGAGTGAAAAACCTTTTCTGAAGAAAAGGTACACGCTGGTGCAGCTATCGACGGATGTGGGAACCCCGGTAAATAAGCTATCGGCGTTTATCAACCGGCAATACCGGATGAACTTCAACGACCTGATTAATAAATGCAGGATAATGATAGGCTTTAGAAAAAGAAATGCCGGCTACCGGGAGTTGCGAATAGTTATAATCTTTGGCAGATTTGAATAATGCGGGACGCTTGCTGACGGGATGAGTTGCTCCGGGGGCCTAAATGATATACCTTTGTAAAAACTACTGTTTTGCCACACGAAAGTATATCGGTGTTCGACATGTTTAAGATTGGTGTCGGGCCGTCAAGTTCGCATACGTTAGGGCCATGGAGGGCCGCACAGAGATTTACCGATTCGATGCGGGACAGTTACGGTCTCGAAGGTTTAAAGAGTCTTCGGGTTTTGTTGTACGGGTCGCTTGCCAAGACGGGAAAGGGGCACGGGACCGATATTGCTATCCAGCTCGGGTTGGCGGGGGAGGACCCGGTGACTTGTGATGTTAGTCAGATCGATGCGATGATCGGGAGGATTGCGATGGAAAAGAAGATTGCTGTTCGGGGAAGTGACGTTATTGTGTTCGACCCGGGGGTGGATATCGAGTTTTTGTTTTCGGAAACGCTCCCGTATCATCCGAACGCGATGACGTTTTTGGCCGGCTGGGAAGATGGGCGACAGATGGCGGAGACCTGGTATTCGATCGGCGGCGGGTTTGTAAAGAAGGAAGGCGAGGAGATCAGCCCGGATGCGGTGGTGCAGCTACCGTTTCCGATCGATACGAATGCCGATTTGCTGCATTGGTGCCGGAAGACGGGGATGAGCATTAGCGAGGTAGTTTGGGAGAATGAGGCGGCGTGGCGTCCGGAGCAAGAGACGAGGAGCGGGGTGATGAGGATCTGGAATGTGATGCGGGAGTGTATCTATCGCGGGTGTCATTCGGAGGGGATGCTGCCGGGGGGATTGGAGGTGAAGAGGAGGGCGTCGGAGTTGAACCGGAAGTTTATCGGGGGTAAGGCGTATGAGGATTTTGAGAGCTGGGTCCGGGCAATTCGGGAAGGAGGAAGCGGATTTCAGTATACGCTGAACTGGGTGAGCTGTTTTGCGCTGGCGGTGAATGAGGAGAATGCTTCTTTTGGCCGGGTGGTTACGGCGCCGACAAATGGGGCCGCGGGAGTGATTCCGGCTGTACTGTTATATTATGTGATTTTTTGCGATGGGTTGCATGAGGATAAGATTTTGCAGTTTGTTCTGACGGCTTCGGAGATCGGGAGCATTTTTAAGAAGGGGTCTACGATTTCGGCGGCTATGGGCGGCTGTCAGGCGGAGATAGGCGTGTCTTCGGCGATGGCGGCGGCGGCGCTGACGGAGTGTGTGGGTGGATCGCAGCGGCAGGCGATGATGGCGGCCGAGATTGCGATGGAGCATCATTTGGGATTGACTTGCGATCCGGTCGGCGGGCTT